>JBGTHR010000126.1:0-5622 GCA_041746095.1 Gammaproteobacteria bacterium
GTCACCTCTAAAGTAGAAAGCATCAGTAACAGGAACCACAACAGCGCTGATACATAGGCCATTACGCCATTGAAGAACATCGCCCGATGCGCTGCATTCAGACCTTGAACTGCAAGCAGTCTCAGGTGCTGCAGATTGCCCTGCGACCAACGCCTGTCACGATTCAATTCCTCCAGTAAGTTAGGTGGAGTTTCCTCATAACTGCCAGGTAAATCATAGGCCAGCCAGATCTCCCAGCCCGCACGGCGCATCAGGGCCGCCTCGACAAAATCGTGGCTCAGTATTTCACCGCCTAATGGATGGTCACCTGGCAGACGCGGCAGACGCGAGAGACCACAATACTTGATAAAAGGCTCTATTCTGATGATGGCATTGTGCCCCCAGTAATAACTGGAACCCAGTTGCCAGAAATGCAGTCCGGCCGCAAACATCGGCCCATAGACACGATTGGCGAACTGCTGGACTCTAGCGAATAGAGAGCTTTTGTTGGCGATCATCGGCGCGGTTTGTATGATGCCAGCCATAGGGCAGCGTTCCATCATCTGCACCAGGCGAATAATCGTAGATCCGGTCATGACGCTATCGGCATCAAAAACAATCATATAACGGTATTTTTTCCCCCAACGCCGGCAGAAATCAGCGATATTGCCACTCTTACGCTTGATATTTGAGCGTCGACGCCGATAGTGAATTCTGCCGAAATCCTGGACTGACCTGCAAAGCTCAGCCCAGGCCAATTCTTCCTCGACCCATCCGTCCAGCTCAGTGGTATCACTGAGGATGAAGAACTCGAAGAAATCGATATTGCCGGTGCTTTTCAAGGACAAATAGCTTGCCTTCAGACCCGCAAACACGCGTGCAATATCTTCATTGCAGATGGGCATCAGGATCGCTGTAGGCGCCAACGGACCGGCTTGAACATCCTCTTGAGCCAGGTTGGTGATGGCATAGCGGCTGCGATTCTTCAGCATGACAAAAAAGCCCATGAACGCATTCCAGAAACCGATGGAGATCCATCCGAACAGAATAGCGAAAAGAACCAGAATGGCTATCTCGATAGGGGTTTGACCGTGATACGGGAGTATCTGGAGCATATAGCCGGTAGCAATGCTCGTCTGCAGCACAACCAGAACAAATAACAGCAGTTGGCGAATTCGCGCCTGTACTCGCCAGCGCGGATTTTGTCCGGAAAATTGGCTTTGACTACTCACTGGCCACAGATTGTGATTACAGACCAGTGACTACAGACCGGCAATTACGGACTTGGGAACATTCAGCTGGCATGCAATCATGCATCACGTTTGAAGAACCTGCGCCAGAAACGATGTAAAAGGCTTCGTCTGATGTCTGCGGCTACCATATGCATACGCTCCATCTTAGGTGTCGATTCAAGCCTCACTCGCCCGCTATTGTCAATGTAAAGCGGCGCATCGATATGTGTAGATCCGTTTGATTCTTCAAGGTCGACGGGGATGCCGGATAACCAGAAGCGAAGTCGCACGACGATCGATTGATCTGACTTGTCTAATTCATCACTTGAATCCGCACGCTGTCTCGTGGAATCCAGCAGACTCTGAAGCTCGAGCATGGCGATGTCCAGGGCATTCCCCTGAGTCGCCCAACGGGGGTTTAAAGCAGCCTTCCCAATGACTCGTAATGTCAGTCGTAAACATGTGGCAGGTATAATACCCAGCGCCAACAGATACGACTGTACGCGCTGACCCGCCATATACCAGACACTACCCGGACTGCTGATTGAGGCCGATTCCAGCAGCACAGGCAACTGATTCTGTTGGTGAGTCGGCATATTAGACTGGCAGCTTACTGGTCACGATAAATGATTACAGTTCGAGCAAATAACTCCATGTTTCGGTTAATGTTTTATCGCCCATTTTGAGAACCGCGCGCAGTTCCAGAGTGGCGCTAGCAGGTATTTTTATACTAAATGCCAGACGCCAGCCCTGGGTAACCGGATTCTTCTCAATACTCTGATGTCTCAGCTCACCACCCTCGCCAACCGTTACCACAGCATCCACAATCGTCTCAGCCGGCAGCCTGGCAAGTTCCTCGCCTGCAAAATCCACTACAAACTGTATTTTGTCCTTTTGGTCATTCCTGGCCATTCGGGAAGCACTGGTGTAACCAAGGCCCGGTGCCCGTTGTTCTTTCTCCTGCCAATCGATTTGATAATTAAAGTTAATGGGTTGACCGATAGCAGGTACGGATTCCGGCACCCAGAAGGCAACGATATTATCGTTTGTTTCATCCGGAGTAGGTATCTCAACCAGTCTTACGCCACCCTTACCCCACTCATTGGTAGGCGTCACCCAGGCGCTGGGACGTTGTTCATGCTTCGCTTCGAGATCCTCATAACTGCTAAAGTCACGATCACGTTGTATCAAACCGAAGCCTTTTGGATTTTCCAGCGCAAACTGACTGACCAGCAGCCGTTGCGGGTTCACCAGAGGACGCCAGATTCGCTCTCCTCCGGCAGTCTCGATCAACAGACCGTCGGAATCATGAATTTCGTTACGCCAGTCAGTTGACGGCCGAGCCCTTTCCTCGCCATAAAGATACATACTTGTTAAAGGCGCAACTCCCAGCAACTCGATGTTATCACGCATAAACAGACGCGACTTGACATCAACCGCAGTGGTTTCGCCAGGCTTGATCGTATACTGGTACGCACCGGTTACGCGCTTGCTGTCCAGCAGGGCATAGACGGTCATCTCGGTGGATTCCGGATCGGGCTTCTCCAACCAGAATTCGCTAAAATAGGGGAACTCCTCACCTGAAGGCAAGGCAGTATCAACCGCCAGTCCACGGCCAGACAATCCAAATACCTGGTTTTTACCCACGGCTCGAAAATAGCTGGCGCCGGCGAATACAATTACCTGGTTATAGGTTTCCAGTGTTTTGATCGGGTAATTGAGCCGAAAACCGGCAAAGCCAAGATCGGGGGGCACCTTGTCGGCGAACTCCTGGCTTGGATAAGTAAAATCTTCCCGATGAAATACTAACGGCTGGATACTATTCGAGTCGACTATATTGATTTTTACCGAGTGATTATAAAACAGTCCAGGATGGATAAATTCCGCATGATAATTCAAGCCGCTGCCCTGCCATAACGCCTGCTCAGGCCGAAAGCGGATCTCGCGAAATTCATCGTACTTCAAGTCTATCAGGAAGCCGGGTATTTGTTCTGGCGCCTGATAAGGCTTTGCCGCCAATTCACTCGCCGTGGTTGCAAGCTGTTCAAACCCGAATAATGGCTCGGCAGCCTTTAAATTACTCACCATAAAAAGACTGACTGCCATAATCAACAGGCGCCTTCGCCATACACTTTTACGCACCACTGGTTTATATACCACTGGATTGCCTCCTGTCCGCATCGAAAAAATATCCTTTATGTCTCTTTTTTGCCTGAGCATAAGTAGTTGTATCTATGTATGAAATTGAATGGTTAGAGCGGTTTGAATTGTCAATACAGTTGCGTTTGTTGCCAGTATATAAGGCCTGCGCCCTTGAAGCGTCAGGTTCACACTGCAATGATGATGCACAGTCATGACATAGAAACAGAGTGATGATCGGAATGTTTGCCAATTCTAAGTCCATTCAGAGCAAATAAATGAACCTGTTCCGGCCGCGCAGTCAGCGTGATTTCACTGCCGATTGACACCTGCGCATGCGCTGGCAACCGCACTGTTAGACGTCCAGTTTTGGTGACTGGTTTCAGAGTATTCTCGATTTCGCTGGAAATTTTGCTGGCCTCGTATCCTAACAGATTACCGTAGACAAGATGCTCATGCCCCAGGGACTCAACGCTTTCAACAATCAATCGCAAGTGAATGCGATCATCCTCATCTGTACCTTTAAGTGACAGGTCTTCAGGACGAATGCCGATGACATATGATTGAGCAGGCGCCAGATTCTCCTGATAAGATGCCTGACCATGCAATTTTATACTTTGCAGGCCCAGGCGAAAAGTCGATGTGTCACTGCCCACATCCAGACAAGAAGCACTAAACAGATTCATACCCGGGCTACCCAGAAAGCTTGCCACGAAAATATTGGCGGGTTTCTGGTACAGTTCCATAGGTGATGCTACCTGCTGCAGAATTCCTTCATTAAGCACGCAGACTCTGTCACCCAGCGTCATGGCCTCAACCTGATCATGCGTAACGTATAGCGTGGTCTTTTGCATGCGTCGCTGCAAGGCGCCTATCTCGGTGCGGATCTGCACGCGCAGACGCGCATCCAGATTGGAGAGAGGTTCGTCCATCAGAAAAACACTTGGATCCCTCACCAGGGCGCGGCCCATGGCGACACGCTGTCTTTGTCCGCCAGATAGCTGTTTCGGTTTGCGTTCCAGCAGTCCAGTCAGTCCGAGCAACTCTTCCGCCTCACCGACACGGCTATCAATCTCGCGCCTGGACAATTTGCGCATACGCAGTGGAAATTCGAGGTTGCCACGCACGGTCATGTGAGGATATAGGGCATAATTCTGGAATACCATGGCAACATTGCGCTGTTGAGGCGTCCAGTCATTAACGACTTGGCCATCGAGTATGATTTCACCAGCACTACACTGCTCAAGACCGGCCAGCATACGCATCAAAGTGGACTTGCCACATCCTGAGGGACCCACCAGCACCATGAATTCGCTCTCGTTGATGGTGAGTGAGAAGTCTTGTATGGCACGCGTTTGACCTGTGTAGATTTTTTCAACATGATGAAACTCAATTACCGCCATGCAATCTCAACCTTTGCCCCACATAATTTATATTCGCCATGAAACACGCGCCAAAAAATCACCTCTTGCACAAGCCGAATCATTTTCACTGTTTTTGAGGTTCACCCTGATTACTGAACAGACATGAATCGGCACCAGTTCGTCACAAGTTACGCCCTCATATAAACCTATTATAACCAATCACTAACGGAGCGATTTGAAACGATGCGGAAGTCCATACTCGCAACAATATCATCAGTTTGCATTTTGCTGGCGCTCCCTTCAGTACTTTACGCGGCGGATACGCAAACACTCAAGCGGCTTGTATTGTACGATTTCAACCCACCGGTTACAGAAAAAATCCTGCAGGAACGGATATCAGCATGGCGTTCAGATCTCGCTAATGACCGAAGTCAGGCGCGATTCTCTCTGCATAGCAATGCTAATGAGAGATCCCTCTATGTTGCTTACCGGCTGGATCCTAGTAAATCAACCGACGTCGGCGTGCGATTGAGATTAAGCAATCTTGATGCCAGGAATTACGATCACCTCACCCTGCGAATTAGAGGAGACGCCGAGCATGGCTACGCGGATTCTCTCAAGCTTGAATTTACGCGGCCGCAACAGTGCCATAGTCTGATGATCGAAACCGGTAGCCGAATAATATCCAAACTTGGACCGGAATGGCAGACCGTCACCGTTCCACTCAACATGATGAATGGAATTATTGACTGGACCTGTCTGAATGAATTTGCGCTTACACTGCACACGCGACGCACCAGCAATACTCACGGAGCTTATTATATTGATGATATCGCACTGATTAAAACCGGCAATCCGGGTCCGAATATTCTCGACCCTGTAGCAACACCCAAAAAGTATGCGTTGGA
>JBGTHR010000127.1:0-2124 GCA_041746095.1 Gammaproteobacteria bacterium
GACGGCGCTGATGACCCCCTCTTCCGTGGCTCCTGCATACGAGAACGTGTGAACCATTGCAATCGTTTTGTTGCAGCAGCAGTGCTAATTGCCAGTTCTGTTACAGTTCTTACATTAAATGCTGATGCGGATAATACTGGACATGACCATAATGGTAAACTCAAGCCATATACTGAATCTCCCCCACAAATCCCTCTTACACACGAAGAACGCCGAATGTTGAATAGCGGCGCGCCCGTTTATCGATCCTTGCAGACAGAACATGGTAATCAGGACGTAGTCATCTTTCGCGTCAATGCACCCTTCGAGACGGTGTGGTCAGTGATTACCGATTTTGCATCTTATCCGGACTGGGTGGATGATCTGGCCGAGGCCACAATATATCGGCAGGAGCAGGACGAGATCTATGTGCGCTTTCGCATCGAACACTGGTTAGCGGGCACGTACACATATTATGTTCATCATAGCTACCCATGGCGCAAACACGGCTGGGGCGCCTGGAAGCTCGACTATAGCAGACCCTCCGATCTGGATGACTCGGTAGGATTCTGGCGCGTGACAGCCGCACCCGGTAATCCTCGGTACAGTAATGTCACCTATTCCACCGCTGCGCTCTTTAAAGGCTGGATGCCGGAATTCATGCGCAAATCGGTGATGAAGAAAGGTCTGCAGCAGGCAACCTCCTGGGTAAAAGTACAGGCGGAAAAGCGCGTATCGGAAGTCAAGCTCACTCATCAATAATCAGGATAAGCCAGTCATATCATGAAGCCAGGAAAAATCATTCTGCTGATTGTCGTTGCCGCCCTCGTCGCCAGCTTTTTCTTCTTTGATCTGAGTCAGTATTTGAGTCTCGAATATATCAAGTCTCAACAGGCGAGTATCGACGGCTGGTATGCGGCGAACCCTTTAAGGCTTGGCCTGATATATTTTGCTATTTATGTGCTGGTCACCGGTCTGTCTCTACCCGGCGCCGTGGTCATGACGCTACTGGGTGGTGCGGTGTTTGGATTGATCTGGGGAACAGTGATTGTATCCTTCGCCAGTACAATCGGCGCCACTCTGGCATTTCTTGTCTCAAGATATGTGTTGCGCGACTGGGTAGTCAATCGTTTCGGAAAGTATCTCAAAACGGTCAACGATGGAGTCGATAAGGATGGCGCGTTTTATCTGTTTACCCTGCGTCTGGTGCCGGCATTCCCGTTTTTCGTGATCAACCTGGTCATGGGGCTGACATCCATGCGCACCTGGCTGTTCTATGCAGTCAGTCAGGTAGGAATGCTAGCGGGCACTGTTGTATTCGTCAATGCTGGAACGCAGATCGCCGAGATCGATTCTCTGCAAGGGATTCTGTCACCCGGACTCATTCTCTCATTCGTACTGCTGGGTATTTTTCCGCTGGTTGCCAAAAAAATCGTCAGCCTGCGGCCCAAGACAAAAATGGTGAGCTAAATGCATAAGGCCCTCAAACACTGGAATCTTGCATATTGCTTTGCGCTGTTCATTGCTTTCAGCATAGCTATTGCTGACGATAAAGTTGCGGAAACAAATAATGAGGATAGAAAGAATGTAGCTAAAAATGTAGGCATCCTGTTTACGCCCGGGACGGAGCAGCGACGTGAGGTTCTGGAATGGATGCGCGAACGCGGCAAGCCCGATGTCATCGCTCCACTCATCTATGCATTACGCTATGTAGCCAGTGACCGAAAGTTTATAGTCGAAACATTGCGTTCACTGACCTCACATGATCAACAGGATAACTGGTTCGAATGGATGTTATGGCAACAGAAGCACCCAGAGATTAAACCGTTTACAGGGTTTGATAGTTTTCAGGCAGGGCTGTTCGCCACTATCGATCCCAACTTCCGCATATTTCTCTACGAAGGTGTGAAACACGAAATACGCCTGGAAGAAATCAATTGGGGAGGTGTTTTAAAAGATGGCATACCGGCGCTAACCAATCCCGCTTTTATCCCTGCCATCTGTGCCGATTACCTGGATGACGACGAACCGGTATTTGGTATTGAGATCAATGGTGATGTTGGCGGAGTGCCGGTATCGCTGGCTTATTGCACGCTGTGCGTTTCTGGCATCCTGTTTGACACTCGGGTCAAAGACAGAGAGCCA
>JBGTHR010000128.1:0-1984 GCA_041746095.1 Gammaproteobacteria bacterium
TTGATAAAAATCTCGCCTGGGCAACCGCAATCAAGGAAGAGAACCCCAAGTTTTTCCCGGAGTTGTCCAAACCACAGACCCCCGAGATTCTCTGGATTGGTTGTTCAGACAGTCGGATACTTGCCAACCAGATAGTAGACTTGCCGCCTGGCGAAGTGTTTGTGCATCGCAATATCGCCAATGTCGTCGTTCACACTGATCTTAATTGTCTATCTGTAATACAGTACGCCGTTATAGTGCTTAAAATAAAACACATTGTTGTTTGTGGACATTATGGCTGCGGTGGCGTGAAAGCCGCCATGGGAAACGAAGAACATGGCCTGATCGATAACTGGCTATGTCATATCAAGGATGTTGCCCGTTTCAATGCTGATGCGTTGGCAGGACTGCAGCTCGATAAAAAGTTTGATCGGCTCTGCGAGCTCAATGTCGTCGAGCAGGTCGCAAATGTGTGCAATACGACTACCGTTCAAAAGGCATGGAAAGAGGGAGTGGAGCTGTCTATTCACGGCTGGATTTATAACATCCAAAATGGCATTTTAAAGGAAATGTGTCCATGCGTCTCGTCAAATGAAGAACTGGAGGATAAGTATAAAAATCTCTGAATATGCGGACGCAGAACATTAGAGCCACGGTCAGATTTGACTGATTCATCATAAGGAATGCATGCGATGACTCAGCATGTTCAGCATAAATGAGGACAATTCACCTTTGCCCAGCAAGGAGGAAGAATTGATCAAGAAATTACGTTGTATTCAACGCAGCACAGGAAGCCATTGGGTCGGTGATGGCTTTCCCGTGCGTACGCTTTTAGCCTACCCGAATCTGGGGCCGGTGATCAGCCCGTTTCTGCTGCTGGATTATGCAGGACCAAAGGAATTTCCTGCGACAACTGATCGCCTGGGTGTAGGCGCTCACCCTCATCGAGGTTTTGAGACGGTAACCATAGTCTACTCTGGCGAAGTCGAGCATCGCGATTCCTCCGGCGGCGGTGGGCGCATTGGCCCCGGTGATGTGCAATGGATGACAGCCGCCTCGGGCCTCGTTCATGAAGAATTTCATGGGCGTGAATTTGCAAGTCAGGGTGGCTTGTTTGAGATGGTCCAGCTATGGGTAAATCTGCCAGCTAAAGACAAAATGACTTCACCAAATTATCAGGGCATTACTGCTGATCAGATTCCTTCAATAAACCTGCCTGATAACGCAGGCGCTGTACGTGTCATTGCTGGAGAGTTTGGCGGAGCGCAGGGCCCAGCCAGTACATTCACTCCAATTCATGTATGGGATTTGCATCTGTCTAGTGACAGGCAGTTTGAGCTGACCGTACCCGATGGCTATACAACGATGCTTGTAGTGCTGCGCGGCTCAGTTCAGGTCAGCGATTCCGAGGCCATTGGTTCTGCTGAAGTAGGTTTGTTTGACCGCAAAGGCGAGACCTTTAGATTTGCAGGCGCGAATGATGCAACGGCACTGCTGCTGTGTGGAGAACCGATAGATGAACCCATTGTCGGTAGTGGGCCATTCGTGATGAATACCTCACAGGAGATTCGGCAGGCAATGGAGGATTATCAACGTGGCAAGTTAGGTCGATTGGGTTAACAGTCAGGCAAGCGGCCTGGTTATATTTCCACCCACATCCTTACCAGATTCACATAGGCATTATCCACCTGCTGCGCCTCCTTTGTTCCAGGCGACTTGCGTAGCAGTTTTTCACGCGCCAGATAGAGTTCATAGAGCAGGCTGCGTTTTTCTGGATCGCGGATCATGCTCTGAACCCAGGTGACTGCTACCAGCCGTTCGCCGCGTGTGACTTCAGTAACACAGTGGCGACTGGAGGCCGGATACAGCACACCATCACCTGCAGTAAATTTCACATTCTGCTCACCAAAAGCAGTTTGAATTGAAAGCTCACCACCATCATAATCTTCCGGCGAATTCAGAAAGACAGTAATCGCGATATCCGAGCGATAGAAATCACCAATTC
>JBGTHR010000129.1:0-5231 GCA_041746095.1 Gammaproteobacteria bacterium
GATACCGTACTTGCGCAAATCAAACCTCTGCTTGAGGACTCGCAACATGCCAAGATTGGCCATCACCTCAAATATGACCGTAATGTGCTGGCAAATCATGGCATCACACTCAACGGCATCGCACATGACACCATGCTGGAATCCTACGTGCTGAATTCCACCGCTAACCGGCATGACCTTGATACCCTGTGTGAACAGCATCTGCAGCATACCAACATCCATTTTGCAGACGTTGCCGGCAAGGGCGCCAAACAACTGCGCTTTAATCAGGTTCCGCTGGAGCAGGCCGCGCCGTATGCCGCGGAAGATGCCGATATGGTGTTGCGTCTGCATAAGAAGTTCTGGCCCGCGATGCAGCTAGTCCCCTGCCAACTCGCGTTGTATGAATCGATAGAGATACCGCTGGTGCCCGTGTTGTCGCGTATCGAACGCAACGGTGTCTGCATCGATAAGGACAAACTCGCGGAACAAGGCAGGAGATTACAGACGCGCATGCGTGAGGTTGAAATTCAGGCCTATGAGCAGGCTGGCGTTGAATTCAATCTGGGATCGCCCAAGCAGATTCAGGAAATCCTGTATGATCAGCAGGGCTTGCCAGTACGCAGAAAAACCCCCAAAGGTCAGCCCTCCACGGCAGAAGATGTGTTGCAGGAACTGGCTCTGGACTATCCACTGCCCAAACTGATACTGGAACATCGCTCGCTCAGCAAGCTGATATCCACCTATATTGACAAACTCCCGCAACAAATCGATCCACACACCGGACGCGTTCATACCTCATATCACCAGGCCGTTGCCTCAACCGGACGTCTGTCCTCATCTGACCCTAATCTGCAGAATATCCCCATACGCACCATTGATGGACGACGCATTCGGCAGGCATTTGTGGCGCCTGACGGGTATCGCATCCTGGCGGCTGATTACTCACAGATCGAGCTGCGGATCATGGCGCACCTTTCCCAAGACAAAGGCCTGATACGCGCCTTTGAACAGGGACAGGATGTCCATAAAGCCACTGCCAGCGAGGTATTTTCCGTTGCTGAGGACGAAGTCAATGATGATCAAAGGCGGGCTGCCAAGGCCATTAACTTTGGTCTGATCTATGGCATGTCGGCATTTGGACTGGCGCGTCAGCTGAACATCGGCCGGGGCGCCGCACAGGAATATGTGGACATTTATTTTGCCCGGTATCCAGGCGTCAAGGCGTATATGGACAACACTCGCGAAAAGGCGCGCGAGCAGGGCTATGTGGAGACGCTGTTTGGACGCCGACTATATCTGCCCGAAATTAACTCTCGTAATGCGCAACACCGCCAATATGCGGAACGCACCGCCATCAACGCCCCCATGCAGGGATCAGCGGCGGACATAATCAAACGTGCGATGCTCACAGTCGATCGCTGGCTCACGACGGAAAAAATCGATGCCCGAATGATCATGCAGGTTCATGACGAACTGGTATTTGAGGTTAAGGAAGATCAAGTCCAGACGGCAAGCAAAACTATTACCTCGCTAATGTGCGCCGCTGCCGGGTTGTCCGTGCCTCTGGAGGTCGAGGCGGCCTCGGGAATGAACTGGGATGAGGCGCATTGAAAGCCGCCCAATGGTCATTAATCACTGATTTATAAGGAGAGTTATCGAGAATAGTTCATTTTAGAAGCACTATGCCGCCTGCAAAGTGAGAAGTCTTCCTCCATTCTGGACAGGCCAGTGATAAATAGTTATATGACGAAAATTTCTTGCTGACTGGCATGCAAATTTATTTAGAACTTTTTTGATAGTGCTCAGTCATATTAATTGAGCATTTTGTGTGCTCCCCGCTTCCCTCCCTAAGCGGGTCGATAACTCGGGTTCCCCAACCCGAGTCTAAACTGCCCCGGTGCATTTCTCCCCAAATCACCGGGGCTCTTTTATGTGCTGACTGGCTTATGTACTGGCAGGCAATTCAGAAGGCAAAAACCACTCATCCAGGCGGTCGCATAGTGTCGGCAAGCCACTACGTGTAACGGCCGAGAATGCCTGCAGACTGACTGGTATACCCTGGCCTTTTAACTCGTTTTCCACCTGCTTCAGGGTCTGCATGCATTGGCCTCGTTTGAACTTGTCTGCCTTGGTTAACAATAAATAAATATCCAGACCCAGATGGTGACTCCATTCGAGCATGCGCCAGTCGTGTTCAGTGAGTGGGTGCCGGATGTCCATTACGATGACTATTCCGGCCAGGGATTGCCTGCACTCAAGGTATTGTTCTATTAACTGGTACCAGTGTCGCTGCACCGCTGCTGGGACTTTCGCATAACCATAGCCGGGCAGATCCACCAGTCTGCAGGAGTCGTTGAGGCGAAAATAATTGATCATCTGTGTCCGTCCGGGAGTCTTGCTGACTCTAGCGAGGGCTTTCTGCCCGCACAAGGCATTTAACGCACTGGATTTTCCCGCATTGGAGCGGCCCGCAAAAGCGACTTCTATACCCGAATCCACGGGCAGATCCGCCAACTGATTGACACTAAGCATAAACTGGGCGTTGCGATACATGGTGGCAGGCAAATCCATTCGATTAACAGGATGTTGGGAAAGGCGTTCATGCCTTGTCCAACGCGCCAGATCCGGTCATTTCCAGACTTGGCTAAGTCGACTCAAGCACTTAAAATATGCCATTAGCATTAAGACATCCATGCCTCAATTAACAGGATGTGGATACGTGGCTTGCTGACAGCCCACGGAAATAACACATTTTTCAGCTTAAGGGTATTTATGGTATACAATTCAGCCCTTTTTTGTCTTCTACCATTTCCCAAGCCACTCTAGCTTATTAGCATATGTGCCACGGGGATCATTGCAACGATTGAGGAAACACGCATGAAGGTTAAACTTACCGCCGCATTCATGTTTGCGGCATTGATTACGGCTTCACTGCCTGTTCTGTCCAGCGATGACGCAAGCGCTGAAGCCGCCCAGGGTGATGCATCGGCCGGCGAGGGCAAAGCGGCAGTCTGTACAGCATGCCATGGCGTGGGAGGTAACAGCACTAATCCTCAATGGCCGAAACTGGCAGGCCAGAATGAGAAATATCTTATTAACCAATTGATGCTCTTCAAGTCTAATACGCGTGTTAACGCTATCATGAATGCCCAGGCGGCCGGGTTAAGCGAGCAGGATATGCGGGATATTGCCGCCTATTACGCCAGCCTTGAGACTTCACCAGGAGCGGCCAGTGACGAGAAGAAGGCTGTAATGGGCATGAAGATCTACATGGGAGGCAACCTTGAAACCGGAGTAATCGCCTGTGTGGCCTGTCATAGTCCTGATGGAAAAGGCAATTCACCAGGAGGATTCCCCGCGCTGTCGGGTCAGCACGCCGAATACACGGCTCTCCAGCTGACTGCCTATAAAAACGGCGAGCGCGTCAACGAAAATCTCAAAATGATGAACGAGATCGCCGACAAGATGTCTGAAAACGAGATTCAGGCGGTCGCCGAATACATCGCGGGCTTGCACTGATCTGGCAAACTTATCGTTCAATGCAGCCCAGATTCCAACTCGGTATTGACTATAGTTAACGATTGAGGAGCAATGATAATGAAAAAATTTATATGGATCGTAGGTCTTCTGGCATTGGGTGTGTCCACCGCCTGGGCTAGTGACCATGACTCGAAATACATTGAGGGAACCCATTATCAGCGTATTTCTCCTCAGGTACCGACTTCCACCGAGGAAGGCAAGATCGAAGTCGTGGAGTTATTCTGGTATGGCTGCTCACATTGTTACGCACTGGAACCCTATCTTGAGATCTGGCTGGATGAGAAGCCTGACAACGTGAGTTTTACCCGCATCCCTGCGGTCCTCAATGCCGGCTGGGAAACGCATGCGCGTCTGTACTATGCCCTCGAGTTAATGGGCAAGATCGATATGCTGCATGAAGAGATATTCAGCGCCATTCATGAGGAAGGCAAAAAATTTGACGATAAGAATTCGATCGCAAAATATCTCTCCGAGCATGATGTGGATGCGGATGAGTTTCTCAAAACCTTCGACTCGTTCGCAGTAACTACGCGTATTCAGCGCGCTAAACAGCTGGGCAAGGCTTACGGCGTCACCGGCACTCCTACCATGGTGGTCAATGGTGAATTTCTCAGCTCGGCTGGTATGGCAGGTGGCCATCCAGAGCTTATCGAGGTGGTTAACCAGCGTGTTCAAGATGTCTCGGGGAGCAAACCCGAGTAACTTATTATGCGTTTAAGAGCCTGCTTGATTAATCGGGCTTGGGGTGTATATCTGACATCCGTCCGCCATGAGTAGTCTGTAACTGCATTACAGGGTTCTTTGATTCTTTCAGGGAGCTAGTCAGTACGACAGCAGCATTGGATTTGATCATTTTGCTAATTAAATCATAATCACCGCGCGTTAACAGCTATTATCACCCGCACTTGAATAAATCATGATGCCGAATCCTTAATAGATAAGGCGGAGGCAGTGTCCCTCGGGATATCATATCTGCTCTGAAAATGTCGAGAATTACTGGAGATCGAGTCTTGTCCAGAACCACGCAACGCAAAACAAAGATTGTCGCGACGATTGGTCCCGCCAGTGACCCCCCTGAAATTCTCAGGGACATGATCATCGCGGGGATGAATGTGGCGCGTCTGAACTTCTCTCATGGAACTCCGGAGGAACATCGGCAGCGGCTACAGCGCATACGCTCAATCGTGCGAGACATGGGGGCAAACATTGCGATCATGCTCGATACCCGTGGGATCGAGATTCGCATTGGCACATTTGAGCAGGGTGAAGTTGAATTAAGTAGCGGTCGGCCCTTCACCCTGTTTAATGACAAACCCAGCGGGACTATCGAAGGCATTGCGGTTTCCTATAAAAATCTCTACCAGGAAGTCAGGCCAGGCGACCCTATCCTGATTGATGACGGGGCAATCGAATTAAAGGTTGACACGATCAAGAACAAGAATCTGCACTGTACTGTGGTTCGTGGTGGACTGTTGCGTGATCGGAAGGGTGTAAATCTGCCGGACACCGTACTTTCCATAGGTGCTGTAAGCCTGACACAACACGACGATATATACTTCGCCGCCGAAAACGAAGTTGACTATATTGCCGCCTCATTCGTTCAGCATGCCGACGATATCTCACAAATCCGCAAGCTGCTTGAAGAAAAAGGCGCAAACATACCTGTCATAGCAAAAATTGAAAACAAGGCAGGGGTTTCAAACCTGGAT
>JBGTHR010000130.1:0-3297 GCA_041746095.1 Gammaproteobacteria bacterium
CACTTGTCGAAGCCCGGACTTCCGGCTTGAAGGCAGATCAATTTGTGTAATATCGCCTGTGACTACCGCAGTGGAGCCAAAGCCAATGCGAGTGAGGAACATCTTCATCTGCTCGACCGTAGTGTTCTGCGCCTCATCCAGAATGATAAAGGCGTCATTCAGAGTGCGGCCACGCATGTAGGCCAGCGGCGCAACTTCAATCACATTACGCTCAATCAGTTTATGCACCTTCTCAAAACCCAACATTTCGTATAACGCGTCGTACATGGGACGCAGGTAGGGATCAATCTTTTGCGCCAGATCACCTGGCAGGAATCCCAGCCGCTCACCCGCTTCGACCGCAGGTCTGACCAGTAGCAGCCGTTGTACTCGATCGGTTTCCAGCGCCTCAACTGCACAGGCCACCGCCAGATAGGTCTTGCCCGTGCCTGCTGGGCCAATGCCAAAAGTCAAATCACGGGTTTTGATATGCTTAAGGTAACTGCTTTGATTCGGACCGCGCGCACGGATCAGGCCACGGCGGGTGCGTATGCTGATTCCCGTTTCGTTGTCTTCGGATTTATCGAGCAGTGTACTGACGCCGGATTCTTGCAACAGCAAATGTATACTGGAGGGAGAAAGCGCTTCGTTTTCAGTAGCGTTATACAAATCCTTTAGGACTGCAACCGCCGTCTGTGTCGCCAAAGTGCTGCCGATCACATTAAACAGATTGCCTCGGTTATTGATCTCGACACCCAGCCTGCGTTCCAGCTGAAGAAGATGTTCATTCATGGGGCCGCAAAGATTTGCCAGGCGTGGGTTGTCGTCTGGTTCCAGGACCAGATCGAGACTTTCAGTGAGTGTATCCAAGCGGCTGATTATGTGCCCTGCTTTCATGGGATATAAGCGAAGCGACCCTGCCTCTCAGTGAGTTTGGCAACGCCTCGGTGATTTCGATATTGACGAATTTACCGACCAGATCCAGATTGGCGGGGAAATTAACCACGCGGTTGTTCTCCGTCCGCCCGGCCATCATGGAGTTAGCCTTGCGTGATACGCGTTCCACCAACACAGTCTGTACAGTACCAATCATACCGGTGGAAATACTATTCGCATTGCGAGTGATCCGCTCCTGCAGGATCGCCAGTCTTGCTTTTTTGACCTCCAATGGGATTTCATCCGGCAATGCTGCAGCCGGAGTGCCGGGCCTGGGGCTGTAGATAAAACTAAACGATTGATCGAATCCGGTCTCCTCGATCAAATCCATCGTTGCTTTAAAATCGTCATCGGTCTCACCGGGAAAGCCTATGATGAAATCTGATGACAGACTGATATCGGGACGAATCGCACGCAGACGGCGTATTCTGGACTTGTATTCAAGTATGGTGTGGCCACGTTTCATCAATGCAAGTATTCGGTCTGAGCCGCTTTGCACCGGCAGATGCAAATGATTAACCAGTGATGGAATCTCGGCATAGGCCTGAATCAGATTATCGGAAAATTCTATCGGATGTGATGTTGTGTAGCGTATACGTTTGATTCCGTCTATTACGGCGACATAATTGAGCAACAAAGCGAAATCAGCGATCTGACCGTCATCCATATTACCACGATAGGCGTTGACATTCTGTCCCAGCAGCGTGACTTCCCTTACACCCTGCTCAGCCAGCAAGGCGACCTCAGCCAGCACATCCATAAACGGTCGGCTGATCTCTTCGCCACGTGTGTAGGGAACAACGCAAAAAGAACAGTACTTGCTGCAACCCTCCATGATGGAGACAAAAGCGGTCGGCCCTTCCGCTCTTGGCTGTGGAAGCCGGTCAAATTTTTCGATCTCGGGAAACGAGATATCCACAACGGGCATGTGGCTGGTTTGTACCGAGTCAATCATCTCTGGCAAACGGTGCAACGTTTGCGGCCCAAAGACAACATCCACATAGGGAGCCCGTTCACGCAGGGATGCGCCCTCCTGGCTGGCGACACAACCTCCCACACCGATGATCAGTCCAGGCCGTCTCAACTTGATCTCACGCCAGCGGCCTAACTGCGAAAATACCTTTTCCTGGGCCTTCTCACGGATTGAGCAGGTATTTAAAAGCAAAATATCCGCACTTTCGGGGTCATTGGTCTTTTCCACAGGCGAGACAGAATTGAGCACATCCAGCATCTTGGCGGAATCATACTCATTCATCTGACAGCCATGAGTTTCTATGAGGATTTTTTTCGTCATTGACGCATTTTACAGGTTATATGCTCCGGCGAAAACTCATGCAGATCCAAGCCACAATATCCCGGCGTGCAAAATCTATACGACTAGGCATTCTGTTTACAGAAATACTTTAATTCCCACTGCCATGCGTGCGATATGATGGATTCCAGATCTGCGAATTGCGGTCTCCATCCGAGCTCTGCATGGGCACTGTGCGAATCAGCCACCAGCCGCGCCGGATCGCCTGCACGGCGGTCAGTGATGATAACTTTAAAATTACGGCCTGTGACTTTCTTTACCGCATCGATCACCTGCTTAACCGAAAAACCCTGGCCATTTCCGAGATTGAATTGAGCGCTCGCCCCGCCTTCAAGCAGCACGTTCAGCGCGCGCAGATGGGCGTCACACAGATCCACAATATGGATATAATCGCGCAGGCAGGTTCCGTCTGGCGTGTCATAGTCATCGCCAAATACATTGATCTGCTCACGCCGGCCCGAGGCCGCCTGCAGTATCAGTGGGATCAGGTGTGACTCCGGATCATGCCTTTCCCCTAGACGGCCCTGCGGATCGGCGCCCGCGGCGTTGAAATAACGCAAGGCTACCGATTTCAGTCCATAGGCGTGATCATAATCTTCCAGAAGCTGCTCCACCATCCACTTGGTACGGCCGTAGGGATTGATGGGCATTTTGGAATGTGACTCGTCGATAGGCGAGTATTGTGGTTCGCCAAAAATCGCTGCCGTCGATGAGAAGATGAATGCCATGACTTCATGCTGATACATGGCGTCCAGCAGATTCTGTGTGTTGGCGACGTTATTGCGATAATATTTCGAGGGATTAGAGACCGATTCTCCCACCTCAATGTGTGCCGCGAAATGCATAACCCCATCAAACCGGTGTTGAGAAAACAGAGTACTCAGAAATTCAGTATCAGCCAGATCACCCAGGATGAATTCACCGGCAATAACGGCATCACGGTAACCTGACGATAGATTGTCCATGGCAATGACTTCATGTCCAGTCTCTGCGAGCATGGCCACCATATGCGAACCGATATATCCTGCTCCTCCCACCACCAGAACCTTGCTCATTGGCAGATGCACAAT
>JBGTHR010000131.1:0-3069 GCA_041746095.1 Gammaproteobacteria bacterium
CTGGTCATCTACGCAGTGAAGGGCGGAAATTCAAGATGTCTGAGCTACTTGAGTTCAGGCAGGCAGTTGACAGTTTGATCAGGAGCTTTCCTGCAGGCGCATTTCGGCCGACCGGGCATGCGCTACAAGTCCCTCGCCACGGGCCAATACTGAGGCGGTCGCACCCAGTCTGGTGGCCCCTGCTCTGGAGCAGTGAATCAGGCTGGTTCGTTTCTGGAAGTCGTAAACGCCCAAAGGAGAGGAAAAGCGCGCTGTTCTGGAGGTAGGCAATACATGATTGGGGCCGGCACAGTAATCACCTAATGCCTCCGCGCTGTAGCGACCCATGAATATCGCTCCGGCATGGCGAATCTGCGGAATCAGCAACTCAGGCTGTTCCACCGAGAGCTCAAGATGTTCAGGAGCAATATAGTTTGAAATTTCCACAGCCTCCTCCAGACTCCTCACCAGAATCAATGCGCCACGATTCCGGAGCGATACCTCGATAATTGATTTGCGTGGCATCTCCTTGAGAAGCGACTCGACACCGGACGCTACTCGATCAAGATATTTTGCGTCTGGACAGAGTAGTATGGACTGGGAATCTTCGCCATGTTCAGCCTGCGAAAACAAATCCATTACGATCCAGTCGGGATCGGTCTTGCCATCACAGATCACCAGAATTTCAGAAGGACCAGCAATCATATCTATTCCAACCGTGCCGAATACCTGGCGTTTGGCACTGGCCACATATGCGTTGCCGGGGCCCACAATCTTGTCCACAGCCGGTACGGTTTGCGTGCCGTATGCCAGTGCGGCAACTGCCTGCGCACCACCGATAGTAAAAAACCGATCCACACCGGCAATCGCTGCGGCTGCGAGCACCAGATCATTGACTTTACCTCTGGGCGTTGGACTCGCCATTATCAGTTCAGTTACTCCGGCAACCTTGGCGGGAATCGCATTCATCAGTACTGAGGAAGGATAGGCCGCCTTGCCACCAGGCGCATACAATCCGACTCTATCGAGTGGCGTCACCCGCTGGCCAAGTATCGTGCCGTCCGGCTCGGTATACTCCCAGGAATCGATCTTTTGATGCTCAGCGTAGTCCCTGATACGCTGAGCTGCCAGTTGCAACGCCTCGCGCTGATTCTGTGGAATGGCATTCAACGCTTCCTGCATTCGCTGTGCAGGCATCTCCAGCTGATGGGCGGAAGACACATCAAGTTCGTCAAATTCGCGTGTATAGTCAACCAATGCCCCATCACCAAGCTGGCGAACGGCCTGCAAAATTGAGCCAACCTGTGCCTGCACCTTTTCATCGAAGTCGGCAGCACAGGTGCTCAAGGCCTCAAGACTGGCCTGAAATCCGGGTAAGCTGGTATCCAGACGCGAGATTAATGGCATGTCATTTTGTCCACTTGCGAGAAAACGAATACATACGATTAATCTGCCTGGCAATCAAATTAATACGGATTAACCGGTCTGACGTCTCTTCTGCACAGCCTGAGCCAGCTGTTCCAGCAGCGGTGTAGTCTGCTCCCAGTCAATGCAGGCATCGGTAATACTCTGGCCGTAGGTGAGCTGCTGCCCTTTGACGACATCCTGGCGGCCCGCCACCAGATGGCTTTCAATCATCACGCCCATCACACGAGACTCACCCTGGCTGAGCTGCTCACTGACGACTCTTCCCACTTCCAGTTGTTTGTCATGTTGTTTCTGACTATTGGCGTGACTGAGGTCAATCATGATTCTTGCCGCAAGCCCAGCCGACTCCAGACTGCTGGAAGCGGCATCCACACTATCACTGTCAAAATTAGTCTGCTTGCCGCCGCGCAGTATGACATGACAGTCAGGATTGCCTGTAGTCGAGAATATTGCTGAGTGACCCGCCTTGGTTACAGACAGGAAGTGATGCGGCTGGGATGCAGAACGAATGGCATCAACAGCGACCTGCAGCCCTCCATCGGTGGCATTCTTGAATCCAACAGGACAGGACAGACCTGACGCCAGTTCACGGTGCACCTGACTCTCGGTGGTGCGTGCACCGATAGCGCCCCAGCTGATCAGATCAGCTACATATTGTGGGCTGATGAGATCCAGATACTCGGTGGCGGCAGGCATGCCCATGTTGTTCAAATCCAGCAACAGGTCGCGCGCCAGCCGCAACCCCTTGTTGATCTCAAAACTGTCATCGAGTCCAGGGTCATTGATCAACCCCTTCCAGCCGACCGTGGTGCGGGGTTTTTCAAAATATACCCGCATAACGATCAGCAAATCATCCTGCATCTCGCGACGACAGGTTTGCAGCCGGCCGGCATATTCGCGCGCCGCCTTGGGATCGTGGATAGAGCAAGGTCCAGCTACAACCAGTATTCGGTCATCTTTGCCCTGCAAAATATCATGGATGGCCTCACGGGTTTCAAATACTGTCCGCGCAGCCTCCTCAGTGACCGGGAACTCTCCATGCAACTTCGAAGGCGCAATGACCTCTTGCATCTCGCGTATACGCAAATCATCCGTTGGATATGGATGGTTGCCGTCCAGGGAATTCCTATTAACCGCCATTAGTGTCACCTGTTTAAAGACTCTCTGATAGTTGAGAGATAAATTGTTTTACCTGCTTGTGCTTCATTTTCATAGATGCCTTGTTTACTATCAAGCGCGAGCTGATGTCGGCAATATGCTCCAATGGCTCAAGACCATTAGCCCTAAGCGTATTTCCGGTATCGACCAGGTCGACAATACAGTCTGTCAGGCCCACTATTGGAGAGAGTTCCATGGAACCGTAGAGTTTGATTATCTCAACCTGCTTGCCCTGCTCGGCAAAATAGCGACGAGTGCAATTCACGTATTTGGTTGCCACGCGTAATCGTGTATCGGTTGAATACAATGCAGATCGACCTGCCACCATCATTCGGCAACGCGCGATACCCAGATCCAGTGGCTCATAAATCCCTTCGCCACCATGTTCCATCAATACGTCTTTACCCGCCACGCCCAGATCGGCCGCCCCATACTGCACGTAAGTAGGGACATCCGCAGCACGCAAAATCACCAGCTTGATAGCGTCGTGGTTAGTGTCCAGGA
>JBGTHR010000132.1:0-12367 GCA_041746095.1 Gammaproteobacteria bacterium
GCATCAAACGGATTCCAAAACATCCCCGATGTCATGGTCAGCATACGGAGTAGAATAATTGCCGGAAACAGGCCCCGGCCCGATTTAACTCTCGTGCAATAATGCCAGCTAATGCCTGCTGGCGCCCGACATCGCCCGTGAACAAAGGGCATTCACCGCCGAATAGCAGTCGCAGGAGGCCGCTTCCAGGCCGTTGCGATCAAGAATCGTGATGTTGCCCCGGTTGTAACGGATCAGGCCTGTTTTCTGCAGTGCGCTGGCGGCCTTGGAGACGCCGGCGCGTTGCACGCCGAGCATCTGCGAGAGAAATTCCTGAGTGATATAAAACTCATCCATCTGCTTTCTGTCGTGCATCAGCAACAACCAGCGGGCGAGGCGCATACTCAATGTATGAAAGCAATTACAGGCAGTGGTCTGCGTGACCTGCGCCATGAGCTTGTACAGGTACCGATTGAGCTTGGTATTAAACGCCCGGCTGGACTGGCTCTCCTTGCGAAATACAGAGGCCTTCATTTGCAGCGCCGAGCCTGAACCCTGCACCAGCATGCGCACGGGCGAGATAGTGATTCCCAGCAAGAGCGCAATACCCGCAAGACCATCATTGCCAACCAGCCCCACCTCTACACTGGGATATCCAGTCAGCGGTGTCAGCAGAGAGATGATGGCGGAATTGGGGAAATAGACATCTTTAATCCGCTCTCCCGGTTCGCAAAGTATATGTCCATAGATCAGCTCAACCGGTTTGCAGGCGTCTGACAATCGGCTGCATTCCAGCCGGGAAAGGGTGCGCAAAAGATTGTTGACTGCAGTAATAGGGTTAGTCGCGGACATCGCATATTCCTTGTTGAGTGGAGAGCCAACAAGAAGGTGCGTGCTGCCGCGTTATCTGGATGCTGGGAGTGGATTCGGTTTAATGCACTAACACTATACGCTGTAAGTCCATACAGAGGCACTTACAGACTTGAAACAAATGCGACTGCTTGCTTATTACACTACTGTCTATTAAATGGCGCCTTCAGCAGTCGATCATATTCTGCTTTGACCACGGCATAGCACTCACAGACTTGCGCCTCCAGTCCCGGCCGGTCTAAAACTTTAATTCTGCCACGCTTGTAATGAATCAAACCGAGTTTTTGCAGTTTGCCTGCGGCCTCGGTCACGCCCTCGCGGCGTACGCCCAACATGTTGGCGATCAATTCCTGAGTCATGGAGAGGTTATCGCTGTCTAGTCGATCAATACTCAACAACAGCCAGCGGCAAAGCTGTTGGTCAACGCTATGATGACGATTGCACACGGCGGTCTGCGACATCTGTGTGATCAATGCCTGCGTGAATCGCAGCAGCAGGTGTTGCAGTTCCCCTCCACGCTCAAACTCGCGTGTTAAGACGTCGGCCTTGAGCTCAAAGGCATGGCCGGCGCTTTGCACCACCGAACGGCTGGGCGTGGTGTTGCCACCCATGAACAGTGCGATGCCGGCCATGCCCTCCGAGCCAACCACGGCAATTTCCGCCGAAGCGCCGTTATTCATGACGTAGACCATGGAGATGATGCAGTTGGTAGGGAAATAGACCTTATTGAAAATCACGTCGGATTCGTAGACAACTTTCCCCAACGGCATGTCAACCGCTGCCAGATCGGGAAGCAGATGCTCAAGACCCTCGTCTGACATGGCGGCAAGCAGGTAATTGCTTTTTGGGTCAGAATCGCACGGCATGGATTGCATTTCGGCAAAATTATGTTTATACATAAGAAGAGCATAGCAAAAAAACTCTTTATTATAAAGTTCGGTACCGCACATATACGCTAGTTGACGATCCGGTCTATTGGTGCATAGCTAAAATAGCGCCAGATAGTTGACTTGGTCTTCTGAAGTTGACAGACAACATTCTGTTATGTATCAGATTACTTCAATCCGGAGTCCGCACTCCGTACCCCGTATCCTACGGATATCCTGCAGCCCTATAGTGTGTTGTCTGGCGCACAGACGCAGTGGATAAATGAGTGTCAACTACCAGCATACCATCATGCTGAGATCAGCAAGATCTTGTAATGCGCAACGGGTAACAGGCTATGACAAACACTATAGAAGAGTCCACTCAAGCATTGCAGCAACTCAGGAATGAATGCGGCGCGTTGGGGTTTGAAAACAGAAAACTGGCCGCATGCAATGACTATCTGCAGAAAAAAATCATGGAGCTTATGCGCAAGGAGGCCGCGATCCGCCATCAGGCGTTCCATGATAGCCTGACCGGATTACCCAACCGGAATCTGCTACAGGACCGCTTTCAGCAGGCGAAGTGTCTGGCGATTCGGCACGATCACTCGCTGGCCTTGCTGATGCTGGATCTGGATCGATTCAAGGCTATAAACGACACGCTGGGTCATGCCACCGGCGACGATCTGCTGAAGGCCGTGGCGCAGCGCCTAAACGATGTCATGCGCGCAATGGATACCGCGTGCCGTTACGGCGGTGATGAATTCCTCATCCTGCTGTCGGAAATTGAGGACCAGATCGACACCGACTTCACTGCGGAGAGGATTTGCGGAATTCTAAACGCACCCTATAGCATAGATGGCAAAGAGATTCATATCACTGCCAGTATCGGCGCTGCGGTCTATCCGGCGGATGGAAAGACCTATGATGAGTTGTTCAGGCAGGCCGACAAGGCGATGTATCGTAGCAGGAAACGACGCAAATCCTTGCTGACGGGTCTGCCCAGAGCCAGCCAGCTAAGAGTGGTGACTAGCCTGAGCCCTGCAAGAAATCATTCGGATAAGCACATCGAATCTGATGGGCGATATCCGGTCTGACTGGCTGAATGCCGGTTCAAATAAGAGGTGTATTGTGAATAGCATATACTTATATTCTAACGTCAAGAACCTGGACACAGAAGCTCTGCAGACTGAATTTTACCAGTATCTTGACAGTACTGGAGAAGGTGGAGTTAATGAAAATTCTGCATGGGATGCGGAAAAGACACAGCATAAAAAACAGAGGATCAGTCGAAAAAGATTTCGGCTTTATGAGGAATATGCGCACCTTGGCGACTGGTTGCTTAGCACGGAAGCCATTCCACTATTACTGCGCGTGAAGCCCGGTTCGCTCAAATCCGGATTGTTTGGCAATCAGCACATAAATGATCTTGCAGAACGGCTGGAGAGGCATGCCCAGCATGATGTGCCTGACAGACTAAATGTTGTCAACAGCGATGATGAATCCCCCGACTGGCGCATAAAACCTGAGGACTTCATAGCGTGGACAGACTATCTGGGTGTGGAGGCCCCGCTGGTATTGCGCGCCATGGTCATAACTCAGTTGGTCATTCCGATCGCGCCATTGAAGTTTGAAGTTAAATGCGCACCAAGAGAAGCCCCGTTCGGAGCTGAGTTGGCTGTGCTGAAAGGTGGGGGTTGGATGATGTAATTCGTCATCCTGCGCCACCAGTCCTCATACCTGGCGTGCAGCACCGCAGGGCGGGTTTCCACCCCGCCTTTTGTGGTTGCGAATGAGGTGGTCCGACGGATTTAATTCACCACCTCTTGGCCCGCCCCTTTGGGGCGATAGAAGAATAATCCTGGTGCTGTAATGGAGTGCAGTTGTAGTTGTAGGCCGGGATAAGCGATAGCGTCCCCTGCGGGGGTATTGGAGCATACTCTGCCGGAAACGGGCTTCGCCCTTATTCCAGCCTACAGGACTGCGGTGTGCAAGATTTCTCCCGTTGGTCGAAATGATAAAGACTCCTCTGCCAACGGCATCTGAATTGAGACTCACTGCTTGCGGCGGGGTAATTCATTTCGCCAGGCTAGCCTCAACCAGCCCACATGCCATATGTGCAGCGTTCCATGTGCGCCAGGTCCTCGTGTGTCTGTATTCCATGAAATCCCTGCCGCGCGAGTAGCCGCCGAACCTCAGCACCCTGCGCATGGCCGTGTTCGAGAATCAGATGGCCGTTTTTATGTAGATGGTTTCCGGCTCCATTTATGATTTTGTGTATATCGTCCAGTCCGTTGGCGCCGCTGATGAGGGCCGATTTCGGTTCGTAATCCGCGACAGATCGTTCGAGCAGCGGATCGTTTTCCGTCACGTAAGGTGGGTTGGATACAATAATATCAAATCGCATCTCTTTGACTGGTGCAAACCAGTCCCCACATAAAAAATTGATATTTTTTTTATCCAGCTGTAGGGCGTTTTGTTCCGCGACAGAAATAGCGGCAGGCGAGTTATCGGTGGCAGTCAGACTGCAGTCCGGTCGTTCATGCGCAATGGCCAGCGCGATTGCGCCACTGCCGGCGCCTAAATCCAGCACTCTGCAGGGCGTACTGTCCTGTATCAATGACAGCGCCAGTTCTACGATCAGTTCGGTTTCTGGCCGTGGAATCAGCACGGAAGAGGAGACATTTAAGCTCAGCGACCAGAATTCCTGTGTGCCGGTGATATAGGCGATCGGTTCACCACGCATGCAGCGTTCGAGCAGGGCTCGATATTCGAATAACAACTCATTCTGCAGGATATGTTCAGGATGCGCATACAGAAACTGGCGTGGTTTGCCCAGCACATAAGCGAGCAGTAATTCGACATCCAGCCTTGGCGAGTGGCTGGTCTTTATCAGCGCCTTCTCGGATTGTTTCAGAACATCGCCAATAATGATGCCAGAACTGTCAGCAGAGATCACAGTTATTCCGCGAGTGCGGCGAGTAGATCCGCCTGATATTCATGTATCAGTGGCTCTATGATCTGCGCAAGGTCACCCTCCATCAGATCATCCAGCTTGTATAAGGTCAGGTTGATGCGGTGGTCGGTTACTCTGCCTTGCGGAAAATTATAGGTGCGTATGCGTTCCGAGCGGTCGCCACTGCCGACCAGGTTGCGGCGGGTCTCGGCCTGTTCACTGGCCTGTTTGCTGCGTTCCTTTTCGAGCATGCGCGATTTTAACAACGACATCGCGCGCGCACGGTTTTTGTGCTGGGAGCGCTCATCCTGGCATTCCACTGCCATGCCAGACGGAATGTGAGTAATGCGGATCGCTGAATCCGTCTTGTTGACGTGTTGACCGCCCGCGCCCGAGGCGCGAAACGTGTCGATGCGCAGATCGGCCGGGTTGATGTCGATGTCCTCGATCTCATCCACCTCCGGTATGATGGCCACGGTTGCGGCCGAGGTGTGTATACGTCCCTGTGATTCCGTCTCGGGGACACGCTGGACGCGATGCGCCCCGGATTCGAATTTTAACCGGGAGTAAACGCCCGTGCCGATGACGCGTGCGATCAGTTCCTTATATCCGCCATGCTCGCCTTCGTTGACATTCACGACCTCGACCTGCCAGTGGTTGCGTTCCGCGTAGCGGCTGTACATACGATAAAGATCACCCGCAAAAATGGCCGCCTCATCGCCACCTGTCCCGGCGCGTATCTCCAGAAAGATATTGCTTTGATCCCTGGGGTCACTCGGCAGTAGTAGTGTGTGCAGCTCCGACTCAAGCGACTCCAGTCTCGCGGCAAGCTGTTCGGTCTCCTCCTGGGCGAGCGTACGCATTTCTTCATCCTGATCGCGCAGCATCAGCCGTGATTCCTCCAGCCCCTGCTGAATCCTGCGGTACTCGTAAAAATTTTTCACCACCGGTTCAAGCTGGGAGTATTCAACGGATAGCTTGCGGAAGTTTTGCTGATTTGATATGACGCCCGAGTCAGCCAGCAACAGAGTGATTTCCTGATGCCGCTCGGTAATGCCCTCAAGTTTTTGCTCTATAGAAGGCTTCATCGTAGCAACTCCGTCATGTGTAATGGAGCGGTATTATTCATGCGTGTTTTCATCGTCCAGTTTCAGCAGTTCCCGGGCCGCATTTAGAAGTTCCTCGCGGCCTTCTTGCCCAGCCTGATTCATTGCGTTAGTGGCATCATGTATGAGCCGATTGGTCAACGTGTGCGCCAGATACTCTATGGCCTCATCGGCGGGTTTGCCCTGTTCGATCATGCGTCTGGTGCGCTCCAGTGAATCCCTGCGGTAGCGGTCGGCGCGATCCCGGTAGGCGCGAATCGTACCGACGGCATCCTGCGCGCGCAACCAGCGCATGAATTGTTCAACACGGACATCTATCAACACATCGGCTTGTACCGCGGCGTCCCGGCGTGATTGAAGATTGTCCTGAATGACCGCATGCAGATCATCAATGGTATATAGGTACACATCGCGGAGTTCAGCCACTTCTTCCTCAATGTCGCGAGGCACGGCAATGTCCAGCATAAAAATGGGCCTGTGTTTACGCTGTTTGAGGGCGCTCTCGACCAGGCCTTTGCCGAGGATCGGCAACGGGCTGGCGGTGGACGTGATGACGATATCCGCCTGGTGCAGCACCTGGCTGATCTCAGTAAGACTGATGGCCTGCGCTGAGAATTTACGTGCGAGATTTTCAGCCTTTTCCAGGCTGCGGTTGGCGATCAGCATGCGCTTGATGCCCGCACGTGAAAGGTGCCTGGCAGCCAGTTCCATGGTTTCACCGGCGCCCACTAATAAAACCGTACAGGTATTCAGATTGCCGTAAATCTGTTTGGCCAGGTTAACGGCGGCAAACGCAACCGAGACTGGATTGGCGCCGATATCGGTCTCGGTGCGAATCTGTTTGGCGGCCGAAAACGCGTGTTGAAACAACCTGCTCAAATGGCGGCCCAGTGTGCCGGCGTGATTGGCATCCTGATACGCGGATTTTAACTGCCCCAGTATTTGTGGTTCGCCCAGCACCATGGAATCCAGTCCGCATGCCACGCGCAAAGTATGTTTGACGGCTTCCTGATCGCAATAGCGGTAAAGATGTGGCTGGATATCCTGCGAATTGCAGTTATGAAATTCACTCAACCAGTTCATTATCTGCAGATCGTTACTGGGGGTTTCCAGATTGCAGTACCATTCAGTACGATTGCAGGTAGACAAAATCGCGGCCTCCTGGACATTTGCAAGCCCCACCAACCCATGCAGGGCAGGCTTAATACGCTCCGCTGAAATTGCCAGACGCTCACGCAATCTGACAGGCGCGGTAGTATGGTTGATACCAAGTGTAAACAGGGGCATAAATCGCTTCTGGAAGGTATATACTTATGTGTTGAATGTAGTGTTAAGTAGACTGGTTCAGTGCGTTAGTGCGCTGTGAAGTTAACACCCAACACACCGAATCGGCTGTGTTATCTGTCAGAGCGCCTTAATTCCGCGAAACAATCCGTCTGAACATTCTTCACTCACCTGCTGACTAAGTATACGGACCTTCTATAAAAGTCTCGTGATTAAACAGTGTAATACACTCCTGAGTATTGAAATCGATACGGGTCTCAGTCGGATCGCGACAGAAACAGATTGTCCAGCCGCTGAGTTCAAGTGTATTTTATGTAATTTCAACAAATTGTGTCTTAGCTGATGACCAGGAATATGTACTATAGATCGGTTTGCCCGATTTTGGCCTATTTAATTATCTCCGGCTGTAGCTCGCTGAGTCTGCAAAAAGAGGCTCCGCTCGAGTCAGGTTCGCCCGTGCTTGTGCAGAACAGTTCAGAGGCCATACCGCATGATGAGCTGATTTACCAATTGCTGGTCGGGGAAATATCCGGTCACCTGGGCGAGCTGGACGAGGCTGCTTCGCATTATGTCAATGCTGCGCGACTGAGTGATGATCCACAGGTTGCTGATCGGGCTACTCGAATCGCAATCTATGCAAAAGACAATAAATACGCTTTACAGGCCGCTACCCGCTGGGTGGAACTTGAGCCGAACAATATAGATCCACGACAGATTCTGGGCGTGCTTTACTTGCGTGACAATAGTCTGGACGAGGCTGGCGAACAGTTTGAGAAGGTTATCGAGCTGTCACCGGAGGCTGATTCAAATAGCTATATGAGCATTGCCAATACGCTGGCCAATGAGAGTGAGATTGATCCTGCTCTGCAGGTAATGCAGGAGCTCGTGCAGAATCATGACCAGGAACCGCAGGCGCATTTAGCGCTTGCGACCCTGGCGTTCAAATCAGAGGATTTTGAGCTGGCCGCCGAGGCGGCAGGCGCGGCAGTTGATTTGCAGCCTGATCTGATCAGTGCCATGGCGCTACGCGCGCGTTCGCTGATGGGTATGGGGCTGAACGAAACGGCGCTGATCGAGATGCGCAAGGCGCTAGGTCAGGACGCTGATAACCACGAGTTGAGGCTGGTTTATGCGCGAATGCTGGTGGAGGACAAACAATATGATGAAGCTATTCGTGAATTCACACAGCTGCTGAAACAGCGGCCAGGAGATACTGACCTGCTTTATACGCTTGGGCTGCTGCAATTGCAGGAAGGGGAATACACTCAGGCAAAAGGCGCCTTCGCGCGTCTGGCCGAATCCGGTCAGCGCAACGATGAGGCCTTCTACTACCTGGGGCGGGTAGCCGAAGAGGATAGTGAATACCGAGAGGCCATAGACGCATATTCCAGGGTCAGCGAAGGACAGTATTTCCTGGATGCCCAATCCAGTGTGGCGTCATCCTATGCGCAACTGGGTGAGCTCGAGCAGGGTCGTGATCATCTGCGCCGGCTGCGTAACGCGATTGATGATGAAGAGTCCGCCGTGCAGTTGTATCTTGCCGAGGGTCAGTTGCTGCATGATGCCGGGCAATTTGAACAGGGCATGGATTTATATAGCGATGGGCTGATCGCTCACCCGGGCAATGAGGATCTGTTGTATGCGCGCGCCCTGATGGCCGAAGAGGTGGGCCGAATTGATCTCCTGGAGCAGGATTTACGCGCAATTCTGCATGAGGATCCAGAGAATGCCTCGGCGCTGAATGCGCTGGGATATACGCTGGCCGATCGTAATGAGCGGGTGGATGAAGCCCTGAGCTACATACAGCGGGCCTTGAAGGTGCGTCCGGATGATCCGGCGGTCATCGACAGTATGGGCTGGGTGATGTATCGGCTGGGTAACTATGCCGAAGCGGAAGACTACTTGCGCAAGGCCCTGGAGTTAATCGATGACTCCGAGATTATCGGTCATCTCAGTGAGGCGGTGTGGGCGCAGGGAAACGAGGGCGAGGCAAAATCCCTGGTCATTCAGGCGCTTGAGAAGGATCCGGAGAGTGACTATCTGCAGGAGCTACTTGATCGCTATACGCAATAGCAGACCGTGACTTTGCGAATAGCCGTATGCCTGCTGGTGATGGTGCTGACGGGATGCGCCACTACACCACGCGCGCCGAGCGTCAGCGGCGATCCAGTGATAGCCACCGACATCGCCTGGCAGCAGCATGCCGAACAGCTTGGGCAGTTGCAGGCATGGCGTCTGAGTGGTCGAATAGGCGCCAGACAGGATCAGCAGGCGTGGAACGCAGGCTTGGAATGGCGGCAGACTGATGATCTTTACGAGATCGATCTGCTCAGCCCTTTTGGCAGTAAACTGGCTCATTTCAGTGGCAATGAGCAGGGCGTTTTTCTTACCAATTCCAAGGGTCAAACGGCCTTTGCCGAAACACCTGAACAGCTCATGACCCAACTGCTGGGCTTCTCTCTGCCGCTGGCGGGAATGCGTTACTGGGTGAGGGGTTTGCCTGAACCGGGAATACAGCATCAGCGACTTGAATTGAATAAGGCCGGTCGTTTGAGCCAGCTAAGTCAGTCGGGATGGGAGGTTGATTATCTTCAATACCAGTCCGTTGCCGGTGTGGATCTGCCAAAGCGACTCAAGATGTCGCATGAGGAGATTGGCGTGACCCTTGTGATCAAGGATTGGGCGGCGCCAGTCCATGACTGATTTGGCATCGGCCGCGGCATTGTGGCCTGCCCCCGCCAAGCTCAACCTGTTTCTGCACATTACCGGTAGACGCGCTGATGGTTATCATGAACTGCAGACGGTATTTCAGTTCCTTGATTACGGTGATGACCTGCAGTTTACTCTGCGAGACGATGGCTTAATCCATAGAACCAGCGAGCTTGCCGGTGTGCCCGAGTCGACAGATCTGGTTATCCGCGCCGCGAGAGCCCTTCAGATATACCGCAAATCTTACCAGGGTGCGGATATACCGGGTGTGGATATACATGTGGACAAACGCCTGCCCATAGGTGGAGGGTTGGGCGGCGGCAGTTCCAACGCCGCCACCACCCTGGTCGCGCTCAATAGTCTCTGGGGCTGCGGCTTGAGCCTGCCGCAATTGACTGCACTGGGGTTGCGGTTAGGGGCCGATGTGCCGGTGTTTATTCACGGCTTTGCGGCCTGGGCCGAGGGTGTGGGAGAAGTGCTGACGCCCGTTGATCTGCCAGAACCCTGGTTTCTGGTCATCAGACCGCCGGTGGATATTTCGACTGCAAGCATCTTTTCTGCTACAGAATTGACACGCAACTGCCCTGCAATCACAATAAGCGGCTTTTCGCGTGGCGCTGGTGTGAATGTGTGCGAGCCTGTGGCGAGGAAATACTACCCGGAGGTTGGCGTTCTACTGGATTGGTTGAATTCCAGGGGTGAATCAACATTAAAGGCGCACATGACAGGTACTGGCAGTTGTATATTTGCGGAATTTGAAAGTCGGCAATCAGCACAGGATATTTTGCGACAGATTCCAGATGATTGCACCGGCTTCGTAGCCAGGGGTATAAACCGCTCTCCACTGCTCAACAGGCTTGAGACTAGCCATGACATGGTAATTTAGAGACTTGGTCCACACGGATCATTTTTTGGTTTGAATTTACAGCCGAACCAGAAGAAATCGAGCAACGAATGAATTGGGCCGTCGCCAAGTGGTAAGGCACGGGGTTTTGATCCCCGCATGCGCAGGTTCGAATCCTGCCGGCCCAGCCAAACATTCCAGAAATACTGAATACCGGGGAAGGCAAAAGTGAGCGATGACAACAGAATGATGGTGTTTGCGGGTAACGCTAACCGTCTGCTCGCCCTTGAAATAGCCAACCACCTGAACATCCCGCTGGGTAAAGCCATGGTCGGCCGCTTCAGTGATGGAGAGGTGCGCGTCGAGATTGAGGAAAACGTGCGCGGCAAGGATACCTTTATCGTCCAGTCCACCTGCGCACCGACCAACGATAATCTGATGGAGATGTTGATTATTGTCGATGCGCTGCATCGCGCTTCAGCCGGCAGAATCACTACGGTAATCCCGTATTTTGGCTACTCCCGGCAGGATCGCCGCGTGCGATCCATGCGGGTGCCGATCTCAGCCAAAGTAGTCGCCAATATGCTGACTAGCGTAGGCACTAACCGTGTACTGACCGTGGATCTGCATGCTGATCAGATTCAGGGCTTTTTTGATATCCCGGTGGATAATGTATATTCCTCGCCGGTATTGCTCGGAGATATATACCGGCAGAAACATCCGGATCTGATTGTCGTCTCACCAGACGTTGGCGGTGTCGTTCGCGCGCGCGCCCTGGCCAAGCGACTGGATGATGCGGAGTTGGCGATCATTGATAAACGTCGGCCGAATCCCAATGAGGCGCAGGTAATGCACATTATCGGCGATGTGGAGGGGCGTTCCTGTGTGATCATCGATGACCTCGTTGATACCGCCGGTACACTTTGCCTGGCGGCTGCGGCGTTGAAGCAAAACGGGGCGAACGCGGTATACGCCTATGCAACTCATCCGGTTTTGTCGGGCAGGGCGGTTGCCAACATAGAAAACTCCATGCTTGATGAGCTTGTAGTAACGGACACCATCCCTCTAAGTGATGAGGCCAGGGCCTGCACTCGAATACGGCAACTGGGTGTCGCCAGTATACTTGCCGAGTCGATGCGGCGAATCAGCGAGGAAGAGTCCGTCAGCACATTATTTATGGATTGATTTTTAAAGGAGTCTGCCCCTTTATATGACCACTTTAAAACTAATGAGCCTTTCTGGTCGCGGAAAGGCTCGCATCGCCACATTGTGTGGCAATACCAAGGGAAAGGACCTGTGTCCGCCCGTACGTTACTCAATACTCGAAAGAACTTCGTGTATTGAGTAATTAGATTAATCATCAGGAGAAGGTAAATGACTCAAATTGATTTCACACTAGACGCCGAACTGCGTGAGGGCAAAGGTAAGGGTGCGAGCCGCCGCCTGCGTCGCACGGGCAAGGTGCCTGCAATTATTTATGGTGCAGGCAAGGAACCCACGGCAATAGCATTAAACCACCTTGCATTACTTCATGACCTGGAGAACGAGGCCATCTACTCGCACATCCTGACAGTGAATCTCGATGGCAAAAAGGAAAAGGCGATCCTGCGGGATCTGCAACGTCACCCCAGCAAGGCGGCGATTCTGCATATGGATTTACAACGTGTCAGCGAAGACGAGGTAATACGCGTCAACGTGCCGCTACATTTTATCGGCGAGGAAGCGGCGCCAGGCGTCAAGACTGAGAATGGTG
>JBGTHR010000133.1:0-2320 GCA_041746095.1 Gammaproteobacteria bacterium
TGCACTGGCTTAACGCGATTAATATCATCAGCCTGATTGTTCTGGGGTGGTATATGGTCGGGCTGAGCTATTATGACCACTGGTACAACACGTCACTCTCCTTGCACCGTTCCTTCGGAATGCTGGCATTGGTGCTGGGCATTATCAGCATCGTCTGGAAACTCAGCACGACATATAGGGTAAATCACACCGCGCTAAAGTCCTGGGAACGAATTACCTCGCGGGCCATGCATGTCAGTCTGTTTCTGGCGATGCTGATGATTCCTGTGAGCGGCTATCTGATCTCAAGTTCTGCGGATGCGTCATTTGCGGTTTTTGGCAAATTAAATATTCCTGCGTTATTTTCAGTTAATGTTGATATGCGCGAACTCGCAATACTGGTCCACTACTATCTGGCCTATTTCACAGTATTTTTAATTCTTGCCCATGCAGCAGCGGCGTTCAAGCATCATTTCCTGGATAAAGACGATACGCTCAAACACATGTTGTGACAGCGTGGCGTGTTAATTTGAATTAAACTTTTGATGCAACGGTTTGACGCGTATCATACCGGCGTTATGGAATCATGCAGCCGTCTTTTGTCCGCAACCGGCCCCCTGGCGGAGACTCTCGAGTCGTTCAGACCCAGGCCACAGCAGCAGGCGCTTTCCGAGAGTGTTGCATCTGCTATCGAGGACTACTCACAGCTTGTGATTGAGGCAGGCACCGGGATCGGCAAGACATTCGCTTATCTCGTTCCGGCCATACTATCCGGCAAGAAGATCATTATCTCGACCGGCACGCGTCATCTGCAGGATCAACTCTACTACAAGGACCTGCCTGTAGTGCGCAAGGCGCTTGCCGTACCGGTCAGTACGGCGTTGCTCAAGGGTCGTGCAAATTATCTCTGTCTGCAACGGTTGGAGCATTTACCGCAACATGCAAAGGCCGCCGGTAAATTTCGTTCTCACGAACTGCGGCAGGTACAGGATTGGGCGCACCTGACCCACACTGGAGATATCGCTGAACTGAGCAGACTTCCTGAAGACTCCATGATATGGCCTCTGGTGACGTCTACGGTAGATAACTGTCTGGGAGTTGAATGTCCCCATTATCAGAAGTGTCATGTCGTGAAGGCGCGCCGCGCCGCGCAGGATGCCGATATTGTAGTCATCAATCATCACCTGTTTTTTGCCGATCTGGCGCTGAAACAGGATGGCTTCGGTGAAATTCTTCCAAGCGCCCATGCCTTCATTCTGGACGAGGCCCATACTCTACCTGAGATCGCCGGAAATTTCTTTGGCGTCAATCTGGGCAGTCGGCAGTTGCTGGAACTGGCGCGGGATATCATTGCCGAGCAAATACACGATGCTCCAGACATGTCCAAACTGCGCGAGCATGCAGATGAACTCATCACCTCAGTGCAGGATTTTCGTTTGAGCATGGGACTGCAGCAACAACGTGGGCCGTGGCCCGCAATGCGTGAACAGATGGAGGTCGGTAAGGCGCTGGACAGGACATCAGAGTGTCTCACGCAACTGTCGAATGATATGGAGCAGGCCGCAGGCCGTGGCAAAGGTCTCCAGCAGTGCCAGATACGCATTAAAGATCAGCTGGCTCGATTACAGATAATGCGCGACGATGCAAGCGATGCGGTGCAATGGTTCGAGACCTTCAAACAGAGTTTTGTCCTGCACAATACTCCGCTGGAGATTGCCGATATCTTTACCAGTCACATGAAGGACTACAAGTGTGGCTGGATATTCACGTCCGCGACACTCAGCGTAGATGGCAGGTTTGATCATTTCACCTCGCGCCTGGGTCTTACAGACGCCATTTGTGATGATCTCGACAGCCCGTTTGATTACGCCAGCCATGCGCTGCTTTATCTCCCAAAAGGAATGCCAGAACCCAACGATTCGTCCTACACTCGACGTGTCATCGACAGCGCCCTGCCGGTGATACGCGCAAGCCAGGGGCGCACGTTTCTGTTATTCACCAGCCATCGCGCATTGCGTGAGGCCGAGACACTCCTGAAGCATGCCATCGATTATCCATTGCTGGTGCAGGGATCGGCGCCACGCAGTGAATTGATCGAGCAGTTTCGTGAACTGGGCAATGCTGTGCTGCTGGGCACCAGCAGTTTCTGGGAAGGTGTCGATGTGCGTGGCCCGGCACTGAGCTGTGTCATTATCGATAAGCTGCCGTTTGCATCGCCCGGTGATCCGGTCATGCAGGCGCGGCTGGAAAATTTACGCGCCAGAGGAGTCAATCCGTTTATGGAGTTCCAGTTGCCACAGGCCGTGATTTCATTAAAGCGGGGAATAGGGCGGTTGATTCG
>JBGTHR010000134.1:0-3725 GCA_041746095.1 Gammaproteobacteria bacterium
TAGCGTACGCGAAAAACGCGCAATGGCGGATTTTTCCAGTATCGTGCCGACTACCGGTATCTTCAGGGAAATAATATCAAGCGCTCGCTGAAAGGTGGGTGAACGCTTCTTGAGTGCAAAAAAGCCATAACCCAAGCCAAACAGGACACCGCCTATCAGCCACCAGTAGGACTGAAAGAATTCAGATATTTTGATGACAAACAGGGTAAAGGCTGGCAGGTCGGCGCCAAATCCCTGAAACAGCGATTGAAACTGGGGCACCACAAAGATCAGCAGGATTGCCGTGACGATAAACGCCACGACTACCACGGCGGTAGGATAAAACAAGGCCTTTTTGATCTTGCCCTTGAGCTCCTCGGTCTTTTCCTTGTAGACGGCGATCTTGTCAAGCAGGGTCTCAAGCGCACCAGATTGCTCACCGGCATTGACCAGATTGCAGAACAGATCATCGAAATATAACGGATGTTTACCCAGTGCATCGGCAAGGCCGGTGCCGCCCTCGACATCGGCCTTAACGGCCATGACCAGATCCTGCATGGAAGCGTTTTCATGTCCACGGCCGATGATGTCAAACGACTGGACCAATGGCACCCCGGCCGCCATCATGGTGGCCAGCTGACGCGCAAAAATAGAGATGTCCTTGCCGGTAATCTTTTTCTTGCGGCTAAACAGGGACCTGCCCTTCTTTTTGACCTTGAGTGGGCTGATGCCCTGACGGCGCAAGTCTGCCTTGAGCAGTACTTCGGTGTTGGCCTGGGACTCGCCCTTGATACGCGTTCCTTTACGATCTTTGCCTTCCCACACAAAGGTAATAGCGCTGGTTGCCTGTTGTGCCATGATGATTCGTCCTTAGGGTTAGGCCCTGCTGTTAGTCATCAAATTAGTCTTTGGTGACGCGGTTAACTTCTTCAAGACTGATAGTTCCATTTTTTACTTTTCTCAGACCGGACTCACGCAGATCTGCAACGCCTTCGCGTTTAGCCTGCTGAGCCAATTGCATGGCGTTGCAGTTTTCCATAATGAGGCGGCCCATTTCTTCCGATATCGGCATAACCTGGTAAATACCAGTCCGCCCCTTATAGCCATTGGTACACTGATCACAGCCTACCGCCTTGTAAATCTTTATGCCCTTGTCGATTTCCTCGTCCTTGAAGCCCTCTTCAAGCAGCGCCTCTCGCGGGACATCATCCCGAGTCTTGCACAGCTCACACAGCTTGCGCGCCAGTCTCTGGGCGATGATTATCGTCACGGCCGAGGCAATGTTGTATGGCGGTATGCCCATATTAGCCAGACGTGAGAGGGTTTGGGGCGCATCATTGGTATGCAATGTAGACAAAACCAGATGGCCCGTCTGGGCAGCCTTGATAGCTATCTCGGCGGTCTCAAGGTCACGAATCTCGCCGACCATCACCACATCAGGATCCTGGCGCAGAAACGCCCTGAGCGCCGCAGCAAAGGTCAAGCCTACTTTGGGGTTGACATTGACCTGATTGACGCCTGGGAGATTGATTTCCGCCGGGTCTTCAGCCGTTGATATATTGGTGCCCGGAACATTGAGTATATTGAGACCGGTATACAGCGATACTGTCTTGCCACTGCCGGTCGGGCCGGTCACCAGTATCATGCCATACGGTTTGGAGAGGGCCTTCATATAGAGTTTTTTCTGTTCCTCCTCATAGCCCAGCGCATCGATACCCAACTGGGCGCTGGTGGGGTCCAGGATACGCAGGACGATCTTTTCCCCGTACAGAGTCGGACAGGAGTTGACGCGAAAGTCGATGGCGCGATTCTTGGAAAGCTGCATCTTGATGCGTCCATCCTGGGGGACTCTGCGCTCCGAGATGTCCATGCGCGACATCACCTTGATACGCGCGCACAGACGCGGCGCCAGAGTTACCGGGGGGCTGGCGACTTCCTGCAGAATTCCGTCGATGCGAAAACGCACCCGATACATCTTCTCATACGGCTCAAAGTGGACATCCGAGGCCTTCTTGTTAATGGCATCAAGCAATACCTTATTGATGAAGCGCACCACCGGAGTATCATCGATCTCGGAGTCGCGAACATCATGGCCATCATCATCACCCGAAGAGATATCCAGATTATCCAGATCATCGTCCAACAGACCTTCCAGGGCAGGCGCATGTTTGCCCTCAAGCGCGGCCTCCAGCACCTTCTTCAGCTTGTTCTGTTCAACCAGCACCGGTTCAGTCGAAATGCCGGTGTTGAATTTGAATTCGTCCAGCGCGCCCAGATTCATGGGATCGGCAATAGCGATAAACAGCCGGTTGCCGCGCTTGAGCAGGGGCAGGGCATTATGCTGCCGCACCAGCTTCTCATTGATCAGATTGGTAGGCAGCATTTCAAGGTCCATTGCTCCGATATCGAACACCGGCATACCAAATTCCAGAGATGCGGCGACCACCATCTCGGCGTCATCCACCAGCCCCTCACCAACCAGATAGGCAATCAGCGAGACGCGTTTTTTGTGCGCAGTATTCTGCGCCGATACGGCCACCTGCTCGCTGAGCAGGCCACCATCAATCAGGCGGCGCGCCAATCCACCCAGGTGTATGTCCGATGCAATTGTCGCCATTATTCAGGTGCTGTTCAATTTATCGTCGCTTACAATATGCGTGTATGAATGCTGGTGTGTATGCGTGCGAACCGCATCAATAATTTCCGTCAATTGTATAGTTACAGTATCCAATCTCAAGTATGCCAGAGCCCCGCGCTGTTTGAGAATCAGTTGTCCGAGTTATTAGATACCCGGTCATATTTTATGCATGATTGGCTGATAACTGATTGTACCACCGAACATTGTGGATGCGGCTCGTGTGTGGGTGGGATGCGGGTGAGTCTGCGAACCACATTGACCATGGGAAATTAAGGGGTGCTGATGCCTTAGCACGTTGGCTATCATCCATTCCCACTATGGTAAACTTGCATATTCAAGCTTGATCGAAACCCATGTCGAAACTTGATGGTCTGAAGGAAGAGCTTGCCTATCTCAAGTTGTGGCTCGGCATCATGATCATCACTGGCATAGGCTTGATGGGTTGGCTGATTACGAGTATTTTTCTGCTTCATGGTTACTTTTGCTCAGTGGTTTTATAGCTTTTATGATAATTGGTGTGGGTTGTTTTACTATGCACCGGCAAATATGTGAGTAAAATCGAAGAAATAACGGAGTTATAGTCATGGAAATAGTAATGGCATTAGTTCTGGTTGCGGCAGTAGGGTTTCTCACCTACCTCGCATTAGACACCGTCCGTCATATAAAAAAGTAATTGCCGCCTGAATCGATTGGAGAGAGCCGTAGAGCCGTAGGGAGGGATAGCCGTCAGGCGTAACCCGCCGTCAGTTAGGACATGCCACCTTGTTTGCAATCAACAAAAGGCGGGTAGAAACCCGCCCAACTGGACTGTACTGAGTTTACAGAAGCCAAATTGAATTTGTCATGCGACCAAGATCAAGTCGTTGTTCAACCCGTTCCAGACGATTATCAAGGCGGTCGAGGCGTTTCGATAAGGAGGCGTATTGTCCAAATAATCCAGCGGCCAGCTCCTCAAGATGTCCAAGCTTTTGCTTGACTTCACGCATGTCATCACGCAACCCGTCCACAACGGTACGCACATGACGTAGATGTTCAATAATAAGATTATCAATATCGGCCATACGGGACACTTTAACAGCGCCAGTCATGCTGTCAAGTAGAGCAGCCG
>JBGTHR010000135.1:0-1729 GCA_041746095.1 Gammaproteobacteria bacterium
GATGGAGCATGGGTTCTATTCTAATACGCAGGGCGGCAGTCTTAATCATAGCAAGAGATTTTGGATACACATATGTGTATCCATTCTAGCTGGAATTAGGGTTATGTCAACAAGCCTACGCCAAGGTTAGATCAGATACCCCACTGCACAAAATGACTGTACTTTGCAGCGCATGAACTCCCACTCTTCACCCTGCGATTGTTTCCGTCAATAGGTATACTCTTTTCATGATGAGCTTCAAGCCAAAGTCCCTTAAGAGTCTTCTGCTCTTGCATGAAACACTGTTTCTGGTACTGGTCATCACAACCGGAATCATGGGTGGCATCTGGGCCTATTTCTGGCAACAGACTTCGCAGGAGTCGATACGCATCAACAACCTTCTGTTCGAGGCGCAGCTAGTGCGCGGCGACCTCTATCGGCAACTCAAGGAAATATCCCGCGCGCGGCTGGCGGAGGATCCGACCGCACTCAACCGATACTGGCGCCACCTGTATCAGATTGACAGGTATTTCTACAGCCTGGAACAGTTAAGCCATGGTGATAGTGAAAAAAAGGCGATAACCGCGATGCGTCAGTCCTATGAATTGATGCAGACCGAGATGAATAAACTGTTTGCCGAGACCGCCAGCATAAGTCAATCGGTGATGAATACTATTCTTGACCCCGCATATGAAGAGTGGGTATTGGGTGATTTTGAGACCGCATTTACAGAATTTTCCCGACTGATTGGAGAACAGAGACGTCTGCTCGAAGCCACTCTGGCTAAATGGACTCAGCGTGCGCCAGTACTGTTAACAATTCCAGCGATTCTGGCCATGGCCTTGCTCTGGTTCTCTCATCGCAGCCTGAGATATGGATTTATTGTACCCATGCGTGACATTTCGCACGGGGCGTATGAATTCAGTCAGGGTCGACTGGATCATACAATTCCATCGCACGGCGTTGAAGAAGTGCAACAGTTGAGCCACTCGATCAATGCAATGGCCAGGGATCTGGCCGCCAGCCGGAATGCGCTGGTCGAGAAAGAGCGGCAAGCGGCGCTGGGTGCACTGGTGCCGGTAGTCGCACACAACATCCGTAATCCACTGGCCAGCATTCGAGCGACTGCCCAGGTGATTGATGAGACTGACAACGCCGAAGAACTTCAGGAAACTCGACAGGCCATTATTGATAGTGTGGATCGTCTGGAACGCTGGGTAAGTTCCTTGCTCAACTACCTGCATCCATTACGCCCCCATCGAGTTGACAAAGACATCGGAACCATCGTCGATGGGGCGCTGGCGCCGTTAATGACTAAACTCGAACAAAAAAGGCTTGTCTTAAAGCGCGAGCATTTAGCCGATGAATCCGGTGTTCATGTGGACGTGGACCTGATGGAGCAGGCGATATATGGGCTGATAAACAACGCCGCGGACGCCTCTTCTGAAAATCAGACGATCACGCTGATTGAACATAGCAACACTGCAGGAGTACTGCTGGACATTGATGACGCTGGCCCGGGCATGCCAATGGAACCACGGCCGGATAACCTTAACCCCATGCCCACCACCAAACGTCTGGGTACCGGTCTGGGCATTCCGTTCGCCTTCAAGGTTCTGCATGCGCATGATGGCAGTATTCAATTTTCTAAAAGTCCTGCAGGTGGAACCCGTGTTCGTCTATTCATCCCTGTCACATCCACAGCAAAAGACTAGCGTGATATGTCGAATACTCCAGATCAAGAACCTGA
>JBGTHR010000136.1:0-2369 GCA_041746095.1 Gammaproteobacteria bacterium
GCTATATTGCACCATAAATTCGATGTCGGCGATACCGCCCGGGTCCCGCTTGATGTCAAAGACCGGTTTACGCTCACTGCCTGATTGCCGCCACATCTTTGCGCGCATGCCGGTGACATCTACTCGCAATTCATCAAGATCACGCGGCCGTGCGAGAACCTTACGGCGAATTCCGTCGAAGGTTGTGCAGATCGATTTGGCGCCCGAAACAACCCTGGCCCGCACCAGCGCCTGATGTTCCCAGGTCCACGCCTTGTTAAGCTGATAATGCTCAAATGACTGCAAACTGCTGACCAGCAGACCGGACGATCCATTGGGCCGCAGGCGTGTATCCACCTCGTAGAGTTTTCCTGCGGACGTGAAAGCAGTCAGCACGTGTATGATACGTTGGGTCAGCCGAATGAAATACTTTTCATTGTCTATGGACTTGTCACCGCGTGTACTGGCGTTCTCTCCATGACTGTCGTGCAGAAAAACAATATCCAGATCCGACCCATAGCCCAGCTCAATCCCGCCCAGCTTGCCATAGGCGACGATAGCAAGGTTTGCCGGGATCTCTTCATCATTAACTCGGCAATAAGGCTCACCGTACAGGTCGCTCATTTGACGGCTAACCAGCTCAAGCGTGTAGCTGAGTATGGCCTCGGCAATCCAGGTGAGCTGATCACTGACCCTCATCAGCGGCAACACCCCCATGACATCCGCTGCGGCGACTCGCAGCACCTGACTCTGCTTGAAGCTGCGCAATCTGTCCATCTGCGCTTCCATATCATTCTGCGAAATATGTTTCAGTTCTTCGCGCAACTCCTGTTCAAGCTGCTGCCGATTGAGCGGCGCATACAGATTTCCCGGCGCCATCAGCTCGTCCAGCAGGATAGGAAAACGGCTCAAATAATCCGCAATCCACGGGCTGGCCGCACTGAGTTTAACCAGTTGAGACAAAGCGATTGGATTCTCCGCCAGCAGGGAGAGATACACAGAACGCCGCATCACACTCTCCAGAAGTTGAAGAATCCTGGGCAATGTGACATCCGGATCACTGCATTGCCCCAGCGCGCCTAGCAGCAGCGGCATAAGCTGGTCCATGCGACTACGCGCAATGCTGTTTTTGGCTTGATAATGCGTGCTTTTGCGTAACCCCTGGAGTGCTGAGATCGCCTTATGCGGATCGGTAAAGCCTGCGTTCTTCAGCACTGCAACAGATTCTTCCTCATCCAGTTGCTCCAGCCATAGATCGAGCAGTTCCCCGGTGGATGTATCCTCATGCTGTTCAATCAAGTGAATCTGTGGCGCGGATATCACCAGCTCAAACTGATCATGCACTCGACGCCGATGCAGTTGCAAATCTATTTGAAATGCATCCCAGCCGGCATAACCCATGGCATACGCCAGCCTGGCCTGAGCCTGTGGCGAAGATGGAATAGTATGGGTCTGCTGGTCACCAACCATTTGCAACCGATTCTCAACACGACGCAAGAACCGATAGGCTGCTAGCAACTGCTCGACTGCATAGGCTGGCAGAAGCGCCTCCCGCTTGAGAATCTCCAGCACTGCCTGAATACCGCGAACCTGTAACTCCGGCTCACGTCCGCCACGGATCAATTGAAACACCTGGCCGATAAATTCGATCTCACGAATACCGCCTTCGCCCAGCTTTATGTTGTCCTCCAGCTTCTTGCGCCTGACCTCTTTGTTAATCAATTCCTTCATCGTTCGCAGCGATTCGATCGCGCCAAAATCCAGGTAGCGCCGGTACATGAATGGCTGCAGATTTTTCAGTAGTTGCTCTCCGGCGCGCCTGTCACCGGCGATCACACGCGCCTTGATCATGGCATAACGCTCCCAGTCCCGGCCATGCACCGCGTAATAGTTCTCCATCGCATCAAAACTGATGGCCAGTGGCCCCGACTCACCAAACGGCCTTAAACGCAAATCCACACGAAATACAAATCCCTCGACCGTGATTTCATTCAGCGACTTGATCAACCGTTGCCCAAGGTGAATAAAAAACTCTGAATTTCCAATGGGCTTCCTGCTAGCTTTCTGGCCATCGATTTGTCCATCCGTCTCACCCGCCATTGGATAAGCAAAAATCAAATCGATATCCGAGGAAAAATTCAGCTCCTCGCCACCCAGCTTGCCCATTCCCAGCACCACCATATGCTGAGCTTCACCGGCAACATCATGCGGCTGACCATATTTGGCCACTGCCTCACGGTGACACCAGTCCAGTGCGGACTCGACACAGAATTCCGCCAGCGTGGAGAGTTCAGTCAGGATGTCATTCAGAACCGCAATACCAGACAGATCTCGCCAGGCAATGCGCAGCATTTCCCTGCGCCGCAGTTGCCGCAAGCATTGCTGCAGCT
>JBGTHR010000137.1:0-12516 GCA_041746095.1 Gammaproteobacteria bacterium
CAATTTGTTACCGGCCGGTAACAAATTGAAAGCGCCCTGTCACGGCGCTATATAAAAACCAACCTTCAAATAGTTGGTACGTACCAGCTCTTATCAAGGGGCATTCCCATGATTAAGCTGAAACTGGAGATTGAATTGAACATCGTACAACTAGTCGTTCTCGGACAACTAATCTATACGATTATTAGGTTCGTTCTCTAATACCCCGCGGGGAGGGCTTGCCCTCCCTTCGGTTTCTTAACGCAAGTGCGGTAGGTGTTACTTGCTCTTTTCCTGCTGCTTTCTTTTCTTTGGGTGCGGCTTTGTTGACCATACCTTTTTCAACGCGTCATCAAATGGCACGTTAGGTATATCTTTACCTTCAATTTCTTTAGTTTTCTTTGCCATGTGTCCATTTAAAACAACCATTAGTAAAGATTATTATACCAGTATTGGCATGGTTGCTTCTGAATGGTCATATCTTGAAATGTCGTTAGAAATGTCTATTTGGACTCTATCTGAATTAAAGCCAAAGTATGGCAATGTTATTACTACCAACTTAAATATTGGAACACTATTAAAAATACTAGATGCACTTATTCATGATCGTTTCCCAGATTCCGACGTAGAATCAGAGTTTAGAGAATTCAAGGGCAGAATTAATGATATGAATCAAAGGCGCTCTAAATTTGTCCATGCTCGATGGGTATATAAAGATGGAGATTCTGACGCCGTACTAATGAACTTCAAGTCTGGGAAAAGATTAAAATTACAACACGAATATTTTTCATCAGAACAGATCGAAGAAACCGCCACAGAAATTAAAAATCTGCGTATGGAATACGGATATTTTAATCAGAAATATTTTGCTCCGCTTTTAAAGTCATAACTTGATAAATTTTTCGTGCTAACTCGATGAATGATCCACACTCAGTATCCCACTCTAAATATTCATCTAATGCGGCAAGCTCCATTTCACGGGTGATCCCATATTCTCTTGCAGTGGATTCGTCCATAATATGTGTATGTCAAGTATATAATCGCCTTTAGAATGGCCAGACTCTAATCCCGCAACAGCGAATCTACCGACAAGCCACGCTTTTCAAGTACTTTTCGTAATCGCGCCAGCGCCTCCATCTGTATCTGTCGCACCCGTTCTCGAGTGACGCCCAACTCTTTACCAACCTCTTCAAGCGTTTCCCGCTCATAACCTTGCAGGCCAAATCGTCGAATCACAACCTCGCGCTGTTTAATATCCAGTTCCTCCAGCCACATGCCAAGCTGAATATTCAAGTCTTCATCTTCCAGGAGACTGGGTGGATCGGTTGCGCCCAGGTCTGGAATAAAGTCCAGTAGCGGATGTTCATCTTCCATGCCTACTGGCCGGTCCATGGAGGTCACCTGTTCGCTCAGTCTTAACAGCTTCTTGATCTCATTAATGGGTTTGTCCAGTAATGTTGCAACTTCTTCCGCAGTCGGCTCATGCTCGAGCTCCTGCGCCAGTTTTCTCACCGTACGCAGATAGACATTGAGTTCTTTGATGATGTGAATGGGGAGACGAATGGTGCGTGTCTGATTCATCAGGGCGCGTTCAATAGTCTGCCTGATCCACCAGGTCGCATAGGTGGAAAATCGGAAGCCTTTTTCGGGATCGAATTTCTCTACCGCATGTATCAGCCCCAGATTTCCCTCTTCGATCAGGTCTAACAGTGCAAGTCCGCGGCTCATATAGCGGCGGGCTATCTTGACCACCAGGCGCAGATTGCTCTCAATCATCTTCTTGCGGCCGGATTCATCGCCTTTTTGCGCGAGGCGCGCATAATAAACTTCCTGCTCAGCGGTCAGCAAGGTGGAAAATTCAATTTCATGCAGATAAATGCGTGTGGCGTCAAGGTCGCCCTGCATCATCTTATGTGAGGAATGACCACTTGATTTAATAGCTTCGACTGTATCGCCTTCTGGTAAATTCTCTGACTTGATCGCCTCTGTCTCGTCTTCCTCGGAATCGGCCACGACACCATCCGTGGAAAGTTCCTTAGGACCGTCAGGTTTGTCAGCGCTGATCATTGAAACTCCGTATCCTTAAAGATGTGCATAAGAACGATTCAAGTGCTCATACCACTAACGATTCGGCAGATATCCGAGTGGATCCACTGGCTTGCCATTTCTGCGTATCTCAAAATGCAGCATGGATTGACGCGCGCCGCTACTGCCCAGTTCCGCAATATGCTGTCCACCCCTCACAAGCTCTTCCTCCTGCACTAACAATTTACGGTTATGCGCATAAGCACTCAGAAACTCAGAATTATGTTTTATGATAATAAGCTGGCCATAACCCGTCAGTCCATCACCACTGTATACCACTTTTCCGGATGCCGCAGCCCGCACAGGCTGTCCCGACTGACCGCTGATATCAATACCCTTTCTACCGTTTCCGGTGGGCGAATAAAACCCGGTGATTGCGCCGCTGGCTGGCCATAACCAGGTCAGTTTAGTCGTCGACAGAGGTCTCTGAACAACGGCTGATGGCGCGCGAGCAGCAACGGGCTGGCGGGATGTCTTTGCTGAAGTACTGGCAGATTGTTGCGTACTGGCGCGCTGTGCGCCAGCGGATGGATACAATCTCAAAGTCTTACCGGCGTATATGGTATAGGGTGAACTAATCCCGTTCCATCGCGCCACCTCGCGATAGTCCAGACTGTATCGCCAGGATATTCCATACAGAGTGTCGCCATTTTTGACGGTATAAGTGCGGGGCGCCGATAAATGCTTGATTTGTGTGCCACATGCGCTTACCAGAATGATTGGCAACACCAGCAATATCAGATTGCGCCACCCAGCCATCAGCCCCGTAGCTGCAACCAGCTGATGGCCAACAGCGATAATATGACTGTAACCCATCCCAGCCACTCAATATATTGGCGTATTTTTGGTTCCATGCGCGGACCCAACCAGCCAAGCAGTCCGGCCACCAGAAAAAATCGCAGACCACGGCCAATTAACGACCCGATAATAAACGGGGCGAAACTCAAGCCCAGAGCGCCAGCAGAGATCGTAAACAGTTTGTACGGTATCGGTGTGAAGCCAGCGACAAAGATAACCCAGATACCCCATCGCTCGAACCAACCCTGCGCAAGCAGATAAGTTGGCCAATAATGGGTCTCACGCAACCACGGTATCAGCAGGTCTATGGCAAAATATCCAATTAAATAACCGAACACACCCCCCAGCACTGAAGCCACGGTAGTCAGCAGTGCAAGATGCATGGCCTTGTCGGGCCGGGCGAGCGCCATGGGCGCCAGCATTACATCCGGTGGAATCGGAAAGAATGACGATTCTGCAAAACTGAGAGCGGCCAGGTAGCGATTCGCGAACGGGTGAGTCACCCAACGCATGACATGCTCATATAGATAGGCAAACGGCCTCATGACGATAAACTATCCAGCCATTTCTGGTCTACGCCACACTCGGATCTGGTCCCTGAATCAATGGCACAAAGTAAACTGTCTCAAGCATATGCCGCTCAAATTGGCTTGCGGTGCGCTTGACCAGCAACAGCTGTTGCGCACCACCACTGGCGCCGAGCGGCAGCACCATGCATCCACCCACTTTAAGCTGCTGCTGCAATGATTCTGGAATCTCCTGGGCAGCAGCGGTCACCATAATGGCATCATAAGGCGCGTATTCCTGCCATCCCCAGCTGCCATCCGACCATTTAAAGCGAATATTACGATAACTCAGCTTGCGCAACCGATCCCGGCTCTGGTTGAACAGCTCACGAATACGCTCCACGGTATAGACCTTGTTTACCAGCTGCGCAAGCAACGCAGCCTGGTAGCCGGAACCAGTGCCAACCTCAAGAACTGATTGTGCCGGACTGTTAGCCAGCAGCACTTCGGTCATTTTGGCCACAATGTAAGGCTGTGAGATGGTCTGTCCATAACCAATTGGCAATGCAGTGTCTTCATAGGCGCGACTTGCGAGCGCCTCATCTACAAACAGATGGCGTGGCGTACTGCGTATTGCGGATAACACCTGGTTATCAGTAATGCCTTTATCCTGCAAGCGCGCGGCGAGACGATCGCGTGTGCGCTGCGAGGTCATGCCGATGCCGGTCTTGCTGGTGGGGCTCATGCGCAGTTTTTTCTCAACCAGGCATCCAGGGTGTTCACTGCATTATGGCGTGTTAAATCCACATGCAGCGGTGTCACAGAGACATAGTTATTGTTTACTGCATGGAAATCTGTTCCCGGTCCGGCATCCGCCTCCGGTCCAGCAGCGCCGACCCAATAGATGAGATTGCCACGCGGATCCTTTGATCGCACCACGGGTTCCGCCTTGTGCCTGTGCCCCAGCCGAGTTGCCTGATATCCAGCTATCAGGCTGGACGGAATATCCGGTACATTGACGTTCAATATTATATCCCGGGGTATGGACTCAGCAATCAACTGCCTGACCAATGTCTCAGTCACCTCGGCAGCCGTCTCATAAAATTGCGGGTGCGGGGAGCAAAGTGACACAGCGACTGCAGGCAAGCCCAGAAACCTGCCTTCCATGGCGGCGGCAACCGTGCCGGAATAGATCACATCATCGCCCAGATTGGCGCCTGCATTGATTCCGGAAATTACCATATCCGGCTCTTTTTCAAGCAAGCCTGTAATTCCCAGGTGCACACAATCAGTAGGTGTGCCGTCTACACTGATGAAGCCATTTCCGGCAACCGTCGCGCGTAATGGCCGCTCCAGGGTCAGGGAATTACTTGAACCACTGCGATTTCTGTTGGGCGCAATCACAGTGATCTCGGCAAGGCTTGCCAGCCTGGCTGCGAGTATTTTTAATCCGGGGGCTAGATAACCGTCATCATTACTGAGCAAAAAATGCATTTCTGTTTGTTTTTACTAAGGAATCGCCTGCTACTATACTTTAAATGGTAGATATCAACCTATAGCGAAACCCTGCGGCATCGTACTTTGTCATGCAAACAATTGTTTACCGGAACGGGCCTATTCAATGAACATCGATGACAAGGACGACCATAAGGCGGCTTTTATAGACTCCATCAAGGATGCCATTCCTCTGCATACGGACAAAGCGCCCCACTACTCCCCAAAAATGCATCCTCACCCGGCCCAGAGTTATGCTGATGAAGCCCGCGTCATGCAGGAAATTCTTGACTGGGATTACGGTTATGAGCATCAGGAACCTGATGACACACTGACCTTTTGCCGTCCGGGCGTACAGAAAACAGTATTCCGCAAGCTACGCAGAGGGCAATATAAGATATCACATGAACTGGATTTGCATGGTATGACCCTGGCTGAGGCGGGCCTTATACTTCCAGTGTTTCTACTTGAATCGCGGCAACAGGATTTACGCTGTGTGCGGATCATTCATGGCAAAGGGATCAGTTCGAGTAACCGTGGGCCTGTCATTAAACCGATGGTCAACCGCTGGCTAAGACGCAAGGATGAGGTTCTGGCGTTCTGCTCGGCCAGGCCTGCTGACGGCGGCGCCGGGGCAGTCTACGTGCTGCTTAAAAGGCTCTGAGACTCACGCTTCGATAAGGCGACATCCCGGTCATCATGAGGATTTTTCAGCTTGGTGTATGTGAATACAAGGGATAAAGGCGTATATTATGGCGATAAACGCTCAAAACACAGTATGTCCGCATAGCTCCGTTACTATGCGGACATACTGCGAATTCAGGGACGCTATTCGGACGGGTCTGTCTGAATTTCCGCGCCATATTTTGTACTCGTGGCGAGCTGAATATTAACGCAATCATTTAAACAGGAGGAACTCTAATGGCACATGTTGTAATTCTCGGTGCAGGAACCGGCGGTATGCCGGCGGCCTATGAGATGCGTGAGAAACTTGGCAGCAGTCATAAAATCACCGTAGTCAATTCAAACGATTACTTTCAATTTGTACCTTCAAACCCCTGGGTCGCCGTAGGCTGGCGCAAACGCTCTGATATTACCTTTCCGATCAAGCAATATCTGGAACGCAAAGGCATAGATTTTATTGTTCAGACGGTATCGAAAATTAATCCTGAACAGAACACCCTGACTCTGGGCAACGGCGATAGCGTAAATTATGACTATCTGATTATTGCCACAGGACCGAAACTTGAGTTTCCTGAGGTCGCAGGATCCGGGCCGGGCGGGTATACGCATTCGATCTGTACCGTTGATCATGCTGAAACCACCTATGCAGCCTATAAGGAATTTCTCAAAGATCCGGGGCACATGGTATTTGGCGCCATGCCGTTCGCGAGTTGCTTTGGCCCGGCCTATGAATTCGCCTTCATCGTCGATGCCGACCTGAGAAAACGCAAGATGCGCCACAAGGTTCCGATGACTTTTGTCACCGCAGAACCCTATATCGGTCATCTGGGTCTGGGTGGCGTTGGCGACTCCAAGGGCATGATGGAGCGTGCGCTAAGAGATCGCCACATAAAGTGGATCACAAATGCCAAAACTACAAAATGCGAAGCGGGCAAGATGATCGTTGAGCAATACAACGATAATGGTGAAAAGATCAAGGATCACGAGATTGCACATAAATTTGCCATGATGCTGCCCGCCTTTAAAGGCGTTGAGGCCGTAGCCAGTGTCGAGGGCCTGTGCAACCCCCGTGGGTTTGTGATGGTGGATGACCACCAGCGCAACCCCAAATTCCAGAACATCTACTCTGCCGGGGTATGCATAGCCATTCCGCCCGTCGAGGCCACACCGGTGCCCACCGGCGCCCCCAAAACCGGCTACATGATCGAGTCCATGGTAGATGCAGTCACGAATAACATCGCCGCTCAAATCAATGGTCGCGAACCCACTGCAACTGCCACCTGGAATGCAATCTGTCTGGCCGATATGGGCGATACCGGCGCGGCGTTTGTAGCGTTACCGCAAATTCCACCGCGCAATGTGAACTGGTTCAAGGAAGGCAAATGGGTGCATGTCGCCAAAGTCGCCTTTGAGAAATACTTCATCCGCAAGATGAAAAAAGGCACCACCGAGCCCTTGTATGAAAAATATATCCTGAAAGCCCTTGGAATTGAAAAGCTGAAAAAAGAAGCGGCCTGAACAGGTGTTTTATCAAACAGCAATAAAAAAGGGCGCCCAATGGGCGTCCTTTTTTTATTGGAAATTTACTGTCCACGACTTCCTGAAGATTGGCGCCGATAATTGATTTGGGCTACTCAATCTGAATGTAACTTGACTCAATGTATCCCACACCCTTATCAGTCTCTACTGTATACCATCCATTCATAACGCCGGTATAGCGTAAGCGTGATCCAGGTGTTGCAAGAAGCAAAATATCCGTACCGAAGCCAGGATTAGTTTTGATTTCTCGGGGGTAATATGTTCCGGTTACAATCAACCAGCCTCCCAAAGGTTGTTGATCAGCAGTAGCGATAGGATCGCTTGCATCAATACTATCGGCATGTTGTTCGACAACTTCCGGACGATTAGCAGTCAAATCGGCAAGATCCTCAGGACTTCGAGTATCATCTAACGACTCTGGAAGCGCAACCTGCACAGGCTCCTCTTCAGTGACGCTCCTTGAGTTGGTTAGTAATTCCATGGGTATAACGATACTTTGCCCGACATTCAGAAGATTCGGATTTTTGAGTTCGTTTGCCTGAGCTATCTGTCTCCAGTTACTCCCATCGCCGGTTGTCTTATAGGCAACTTTAAAAAGGCTATCCCCTGGCGCAACGGTATAGACTTGATCCCCCGTATCTCCAGATTCCTGCGCGGTTCCAGCACTTGCTGGCGCCTCTGTTGTTTCAGGTGCTGTATCGGACGGTAAGGATTCATCAGACCCGTTAGCGGGTTGTGAGGTCAGAAATGGCAACTGACAGCCTGCAATCATCAGGCTGGTGAATACCAGCAATACTGATAGGTAATATTTCATAATATCAAAGTGACCTTATTGATTTAGCAGGCATAAAACTCTGCGTTCCTGCTAATGCTTGCAAAACTATTATGCAGCAATTTTGGACGTTGAGAAACACCGCAGCATGTAATGTCAAAACCCCGAATAACCCATCAGTTATTTCATGGAACATAAGCTATTAAGCAAATCGGATTTTACTGGTCCATAAAACAAACCACTGTAGATTATTTTATGTGCTTGTGGTGATTGAAAGAATAACCTGTCGGACGAATGGCTACTGCGCACTGTACTACCGTGCATTGACTGCCATCGCTAAGATAAAATCCGTACTCAAATACAGGCGTACTGCGATTTTTTTGTTCCAGCTCATCACGAATTCGAGCTTCCAACTGCTTCGGGAACTCAAAACGCAGTTCCAGATCCGTACTACCGGGACGCCGAAAATCCACGGTCAGTTTGCGTGTCCATACGCAGTAGTCAGGAAAAATCTTGCCGCATGCAATTGCCGCTACAGGATCGGCCAGCGAGGCCTGATATCCACCAAACATGCTGCCACCTTGATTTTGCGAGGTATCGGTCAATGGCAGTAACAATCGTATCGAGCGATAATTCTCACTGAGTTCCAGTATTTCGACCCCCATATGCTTAAAGGGAGGAAAGGCCGCGAAACGCCGTACATTCTCGGCATAAGATTCCATCATGTGTTTATGTATCGCGATCAGAACGCAAGTTAACTCAGATTACTCAACAGACAGACGCTAGAGCACTACACCAATTAGAATTTTGCTTGTAATCACTTGACTCAGTCACTTCCTGCCTTGCAACAACCTCAGCATGAAACGGTGCTATCAGCAATATTCAAATGTTGACATATGCATGGTTAAGATCAGCTATAAAGGCCGCTGAACCTCATGTGATGGCCTCAAAGATACCCGCAGCCCCCATACCCGTACCAATACACATCGTCACCATCCCGTACCTGAGACCATGCCGCTGCATGGCATGCAGCAATGTTGTGGAGCGTATAGCACCCGTTGCACCCAGCGGATGACCTAATGAGATGGCGCCGCCATTAGGATTCACTTTGTCGCGATCCAGACCCAGTTCGTTGATGACAGCTACACTTTGCGCTGCGAAGGCCTCGTTTAACTCAATCCAGTCCAGCTCGCTCTGTTTTATGCCCGTCTGCTTGAGCACCATGGGTATGGCCTTGACTGGCCCGATTCCCATCACCTCCGGTTCCACACCCGCTACCGCAAATCCGACAAACCGCGCCATGGGCTTGAGATCAAATGTCTTCAACGCTGCCTCGCTGGCAAGCAGGACTGCACCGGCGCCATCACTCATCTGAGAGCTGTTGCCTGCGGTGACCGACCCTTTGGCTGCAAATACGGATCTGAGCTTGCCCAGGGCATCCAGGCTGGTATCTGCGCGCGGGCCTTCATCCTGAGACATCTTGTGGGTAGTAAGCCTGACTTCTCCTGCTTGCTCATCCACCATAGACTGTATGACATCGTAGGGCAGAATTTCGTCGACGAATTCACCTGCCGCAATGGCCTTTAGCGCACGCTGGTGACTTTGCAGTGCAAATTCATCCTGGGCCTCACGGCTCACCCTCCAGCGTTGTGCAACTTTTTCTGCGGTCATGCCCATACCGTAGGCTATTCCAATATTCTCGTCATCGGCAAACACACGCGGATTAAACGCAATCTTGTTGCCCATCATGGGCACCATACTCATGCTCTCAGCACCTGCGGCAATCATGATATCCGCTTCGCCAAGACGAATTCGATCCGCAGCCATGGAGATCGCCTGCAGCCCTGAGGAACAAAAGCGGTTGACGGTGACGCCTGGAACAGACTCAGGCAATCCCGCGAGCAGCAATGCGATACGCGCTACGTTCATGCCCTGCTCGGCCTCAGGCATGGCGCATCCCACAATGACATCACCAATGGACGCTCTGTCTAGATTGGGAGCCTTATTAAGCACACCTCGAATGACATGCGCGAGAAGATCATCGGGTCGAGTATGCCGGAACATGCCGCGGGGCGCCTTGCCGACCGGCGTGCGAACGGCACAGACAATATAAGCATCTTGAATCTGTTTGCTCATGGTAGAGACACTCTGACCTTACATTCAGTTACGCAACGGCTTGCCGTTTTCCAGCATATGCTGAATACGTTGCTGAGTCTTTCCCTGTTTTAACAGCGTCATAAAGCCCTCGACTTCGAGTTTCAATAACCACTCATCGCTGACTTCCGTATTTGGATCAACCTCACCACCGCATAGCGCACGAGACAGATGTCTGCCAATCTCAAAGTCATACTCAGAAATAAAGCCGCCCTGCAGCATGTTGACCAGCTGAGCAGTGAAATTTGCAATCCCGCGTCTACCGGCGACGCGAATATTTTCGCGGCGCTTTGGTGGCGAGTAGCCGGATTCATATATAGCGAGTGCATGCGCCTTGGCGACATGCAGCAACTCAAAGGCGTTAAAGACGACCGAATCGGCGCTTCTGAGATAATGCCACTCACGCGCCTCACTGGCGCTGCCTGCAACCTTACCCATGGCGATACGTTCAAAATACTCGGCCAGAAACGGAAAGATATCGCCGCCACGCGCATCGTCGCAGGCGCGCTGCGCCATTTCCTTGCAACCACCGCCTGCGGGTATCAGTCCAACTCCGACCTCCACTAAACCAATGTAACTTTCCAGCGCCGCTACTACGCGGTCACAATGCAGGATGAACTCACAACCGCCACCCAGCGCCAGTCCCTGCACAGCGGCAACTGTGGGCACCGAGGAATGTCTCAACGCCATACTGGCCTGCTGAAACTTTTCCACCACTTCCCGAACCGATTCAATATCACCCTGACTTACTTGAGTGATAACCTGCAGCAGATTGGCGCCCGCACAAAAAGGCGCCTCGGGCTGCCATAAAACCAGACCTTGAAATTCCTCTTCAGCCACTTGCACGGCTTGCAGGATGCCGTCCAGCACTTCATTGCTGACAGAATGCATCTTGGTCTTGAAGCTAAGCACGGCAATGTCATCGCCGGTGTGCCACATGCGCACAGCATCGTCTTCAAATACCGTTTGTGAAGCAGGCAACGGTTCGTTCAGGATGCGATTCGGAAATACCTGCCGCGCATAGACCGGGTGTGAAGACCCTGGCAAGATCTTTTTGGAATCGGCTGACCATGAGCCGCTGGCATCATGCACTCCTTTACGATCATCTTCGACAACCCATTCAGGCAGTGCTGCGCCCGCCATGGCTTTCCCCTGAGAGACATGCTCTTGCAGCAGGCCGCATATCCTCTGCCAGCCTGCCGCCTGCCACATCTCAAACGGCCCCAGAGTCCAGCCATAACCCCAACGCATCGCCAGATCGATGTCTCTTGCAGAATGAGCAATTCCAGCCAGATGAAATGCTGCGTAGTGAAACAGATCCATATGTATCGAAAGCAGAAAATCGGCCTGTGGCGAGTCACTCTTGAGTAAGCTATCCAGCTTTTCATCCGGCTTGCGAATCTTGAGGATACTGCGGACGTCGTCATCCAGCGCTGATTGAACTCGGCGATATTGCATGGATTCAGGCTGCAGCACGTGTATATCCCTGCCCTGTTTGGTATACACACCGGCGCCGGCCTTCTGACCCAGATCGCCATTTTCTATCAGTTTTCGCGCCCACGCAGGCACTTGAAAACACGCATTCCATGGATCATTCGGCAATGCCTGTTTGAGGGAATCCACCACATGCGCAAAGGTATCCAGACCCACGACATCGGCGGTGCGAAACGTGGCGCTTTTAGGCCGCCCGATACCAACGCCGGTGAGCTTGTCCACCAGATCAAACGACAGCTTCAGACGTTCGGCATGATGCATCACAGCCAACATGGAAAGGATACCGATACGGTTGCCGATAAATCCCGGCGTATCCTTGGCGCGGATCACACCTTTACCCAATACACTGGTGAAAAAACCCTCCAGCAGGTCCAGCATTTTGGCGTCCGTCGCGGAGTGAGGAATCAGTTCAAGCAGGTGCATATACCGTGGCGGATTAAAAAAATGCACGCCACAGAATCGCGAGTGATACGCCTCGGAAATTCCCTCGGCAAGTTTTTCGATACTGATGCCCGAGGTGTTGGTTGCAAGGATTGTTCGTTCTCCCAGGTGGGTCATCACTTTGGCATATAGATCATGCTTCCAGTCCAGGCGTTCGCTGATCGCCTCTATCACCAGATCGCAGTCACGTAATTTGGGCAAATCCTCGACGTAATTGGCAGGTTGAATGTAATGAACAGCCAGACTGTCAGCGAATGGCGCAGGCTTCAGTTTGCTGAGCATTGCCAGCGCCTTTTTAACATTGGCGTTTTTATCGCCTTTTTCAGCAGAGAGTTCGAACAGCAGGACAGTTAGCCCCGCATTGGCAAAATGCGCTGCAATCTGTGCGCCCATCACACCGGCGCCGAGTATTGCGACACGGCGTATCGCACGTGAGTAATTATTCATTCAACAACCTCTACTGAGATTACTATCCTGAACTGCAACTCAGGCCGCCTCTTTGCGGGCCTTTTTTGACCGTTTATATTCCGGATCAAAATCATCCACCATAATCGCCGCACGGGTTGCCGC
>JBGTHR010000138.1:0-3447 GCA_041746095.1 Gammaproteobacteria bacterium
GGGTAGTGTCTCGTCGTGAAATTCCAGCGCCTTTTCCGGGTCCAGGCCCAGATTAAACTGATCCTGCCAGCGAAACTCGAAGCGCGCCTTGGATAGTGCGTTGTCGCGTAACTGCGCGCCGGGATGCCCTTTGGCGAGATCCGCGGCATGCGCGGCGATCTTGTAGGTAATGATGCCATCGCGCACATCCTGTTTGTTCGGCAACCCCAGATGTTCCTTGGGTGTCACATAACACAGCATGGCGGTTCCATACCAGGCAATCATAGCGGCGCCGATACCCGAGGTAATGTGATCGTAACCGGGAGCGATATCGGTCGTCAGCGGACCCAGTGTATAGAACGGCGCCTCCGCGCAGACCTCGAGCTGTTTGTCCATGTTCTCCTTGATGCGCTGCATGGGTACATGGCCGGGGCCTTCGATCATGGTCTGTACATCGTGCCTCCATGCGATCTGCGTCAGTTCGCCCAAGGTCTCAAGTTCGGCAAACTGGGCCTCGTCGTTGGCATCGGCAATCGATCCGGGCCGTAACCCATCGCCCAGCGAGAACGACACATCGTAGGCCTGCATGATTTCGCAGATATCCTCGAAATGTGTGTACAGAAAGCTCTCCTGATGATGCGCCAGGCACCACTTGGCCATAATGGAACCGCCGCGCGAGACGATGCCGGTGACGCGATTAGCGGTCATTGGGACATAACGCAACAGAACGCCGGCATGAATCGTAAAATAGTCCACGCCCTGTTCGGCCTGCTCAATCAGCGTATCGCGAAAGATCTCCCAGGTCAGTTCCTCGGCCTTGCCATTGACCTTCTCCAGCGCCTGATAAATCGGTACGGTGCCTACCGGCACCGGAGAGTTGCGTAATATCCATTCGCGGGTCTCATGAATGTTCTTGCCGGTAGAAAGATCCATGATGGTGTCACCGCCCCAGCGGGCCGACCAGACCATCTTTTCCACTTCTTCTTCTATAGACGAGGAGACAACGGAATTGCCGATATTGGTATTCACCTTGACCAGGAAGTTTCGCCCGATAATCATCGGCTCCAGTTCAGGATGATTAATATTGGCCGGAATAATCGCGCGGCCCCTGGCGACTTCATCGCGCACAAACTCAGGCGTGATGGTCCGTGGCAGACTGGCGCCAAAAGCCTGTCCAGGATGCTGGCTAAGCAGTGGTTGATATTCTGGCTGGCCGCGAAGCTCCCGCAGGCGCAGATCTTCCCGCAAGGCAATAAATTCCATCTCTGGGGTAATAATACCCTGCCGCGCATAGTGCATCTGCGAAACATTCCGCCCATTGCGCGCGCGCCTGGGCTTGCGTATATGCTCGAAACGAAGGTGCGCAAGCGAGGGGTTCTCTGCACGCTCCTTGCCGAATCCTGAGCTGGGGCCATTCAGTTGCTCAGTATCGTTACGCTCCTTTATCCAGCCAGCGCGTAAGGCGGGCAAGCCTCGCAGCAAATCGATCTTTACCGAATCATCAGTATACGGACCCGAGGTATCATAGACGGTAATTGGCAGGTTTTTTACATTGCCAAAACTCGCTGACGTGTCGCTGAGTTCAATCTCACGCATCGGCACACGTATATCGGGTCGGGAACCGGCAATATAGATTTTTCGGGAACCCGGTATTGGGCGCGTGATATCTTTGGATAGACTGGCAGTTTTATCGATAAAGCTTTCGGGTATCGCACTCATCGTTGAATCCTCAGTGTTGAGTCCAGAGGTATGCATCGGGATGATATGCAGGGCTCCCGAAGCTTTCCTCCGCCGGCATTGTCCGGGTCAGGTTCCAAGGGTGTTTCTCAGCCTCATCACTGGATTTGCCTGCTTATGTCCTGACAAACAGCCAAATACCGGTGAAGGGCACCCCTAGCTTCGCGTATTAAAGACTATAGAATGCTTAGTCTGCGCTGGTGGGTCATAAGTATAGACCTTTACCGAGGACAATACTTATGAACCAGCGAATTGAAGACGCAGCCTTACCCTAAAGGTGCCTGACAAACTTGCCGTAACCGCTCTATAGCCGTAACCTTGCGATTTCCCGAATCAGAAACCGCACCGAATGAACATCGAGCAAGCCCGATTCAACATGATAGAACAACAGATCCGCCCATGGGACGTGCTCGACACGCGAGTGCTGGATATACTCTCCGCCACGCCACGCGAGCTGTTTGTTCATCCTAAATATATCAATCTGGCCTTTGCCGACTGGGAGATACCCATTGGTCACTCGCAATCCATGATGTCGCCAAAACTGGAGGGGCGAATGCTGCAGGCGTTGCAGGTGGATGGCAATGATACCGTCCTGGAGATAGGCACTGGCAGCGGCTACGTTACCGCCTGCCTGGCAAGATTATCCAGGCAAGTGACCAGTGTCGAGTATTTTGAAGCATTTACGCACACCGCAGCCGACACGCTCAAACAGATTGGCGTTATCAATACTCAGTTACATACCGGCGATGCAGTGAACGGCTGGGCAGGCGGACCCTATGATGTAATCGCAATTACCGCCTCATTGCCAGAATATAACCACTGTTTTGAACAATTACTTAGTATGAATGGCCGCCTGTTTGTAGTCACGGGCGAACTCCCGGCCATGCATGCCATGCTGGTAACTCGAGTGAGTGAAAATCAGTTCCTGCGAACCAGGCTGTTTGAAACTCATCTGGCTCCAATGATCAACGCTCACAAACCACAGGTTTTTGAACTTTAACCTACAGAAACTTTCTCTACGTTATGAGGAACTTGACCGCACCTGAGATATTCGAATACCTGAAAAAGGCCGAGCCTCCACCCTTGCTACTGGATGTTCGTGAGCCCTGGGAATACGAGAAAGTCCACTTACCGGACTCGCGTCTGGTTCCCATGCGGCAAATTCCAACGGCCATTCCGGAATTAGACAGGGAACAGGAGATAGTAGTGATCTGTCATCATGGTATACGCAGCCGGGCAGTCGGCCAGTTCCTGGAACATAACGGCTTTCGCAATATCATTAATCTACACGGCGGGATTGACGCCTGGGCGCGCGATGTGGACGACAGCATGCCCATATACTAAGACGATATTCGAAGACCGCTCTACACAATATCATCCTCATATTAGATTGATCATTTAATTATGAAAGACATTCTTGCGCCTTTATTCAGGCGAATACCGCTAACTGTCCTATTCAGCTTATTTTCCTCGACATTTCCGCTGGCATTTTCGCCAGTACATGCCGAGGATCTACTGGAGATCTATCAGCAGGCCCTGATTAATGATGCCCAGTATCGCGCGGCCGAGGCAGCTTACCAATCCGCACGTGAAGCCAAACCGCACGCCTGGGCGCCATTACTGCCGCAACTGGCGTTTGAAGGGAGCACCAACCTGAATAATACCGAAACTGTCAGCCCCGGCGCGCCCCCACCATTTAACAGCCGCGCACTCGATTTACGCACCAATGGT
>JBGTHR010000139.1:0-5019 GCA_041746095.1 Gammaproteobacteria bacterium
CGAATCTGCGCCGCCGCATGACGGGTCGCCGTCTCAAACCATTTACCCCGCAAGAGTATTTCCTCAGTCTGGTGAGTACCGGCAATCAGTATGCCGTGGCTTCGCGGGGCTCGTTTTCTATCGAGGGCAAGTGGGTGTGGAAGCTCAAAGACTGGATAGACCGCCAATTTATGCACAAATACAATGATCTGCCAGAAATGGCGATAGCGCATGACGTAAATGTGGCGCATGGTTTGGCGGACAAGGATGTAATGCGGGAGATTTCCGCCATTGCCATGCGCTGTGGCGGCTGTGGCGCTAAGGTGGGAAGCACGGTGTTATCGCGTGTTATCAATCGCCTGCAACCGACAGAACGTGACGATGTGCTGATTGGACTAAACGCTCCTGATGATGCCGCTGTAGTGGAAGTCCCTGCAGGGCAAGTGCTGGTTCAATCGGTCGATTATTTCCGCGCCTTTATTGATGACCCTTATCTGTTTGGCCGTATCGCCGCCAATCACAGCCTGGGCGATATCTTTGCCATGGGTGCGATGCCGCAGTCGGCCATGGCTATTGCCACAGTGCCTTTTGGTAAAGAGTCGAATGTTGAGGAGCAGCTTTACCAGATGATGACCGGAGCGGTGGAGGTATTGAACGATTGCGGCTGCGCCCTGGTCGGGGGGCATTCCAGCGAGGGTGCGGAACTGTCATTTGGGTTGTCGGTTACGGGTTTGTGTGAGCGAAACCGTCTCATGACCAAGGCGGGCATGCAGGCCGGTGAGGTCCTGATACTGACTAAGCCACTAGGCACAGGAACGCTATTCGCAGCGGACATGCGGCAAAAGGCGCGCGGCCGGTGGGTGCAGGGGGCTCTCGAATCCATGCTGGTGTCGAATCATCTGGCCGCCCAGTGTCTACACCGTCATGGTGTCAGCGCCTGTACCGACGTCACCGGTTTTGGCCTGCTCGGACATCTCATAGAAATGACCCGCGCGGCCAACGTCAATATTCAGTTATACCCGGATGTACTGCCAGTGCTCGACGGCGCGATGGAAACCATACGAGCAGGTATATTCAGTTCTTTGCAACCGGAAAACATCCGTTTGCGGCGCGCCATACGCGATATCGATACGGCCTCCCGGCACGAACGTTATCCATTATTGTTTGATCCGCAGACCGCAGGCGGACTGCTGGCCAGCGTGTCTGGATCTTCCGCGCGTAGTTGTATAGAGGAATTATGGAGCCTGGGTTATGAATCCTCGGCCATCATTGGCCGAGTGACGCCGGCCGATGAGATTCCAGAGGCCGTGAGCATTATCGCAGGCGAGCCGGAAATCGCAAATTCCGCTCGCAGACCAGCCAGATTTGGCTGAATTAATTCAGACTGAGCGTTCTGCAGGCGGGTTTTCAGAACTCTGCGAGTAACGATTGCCAGGACTGGATTTCACGTTCAATCATGAAGAGCTCGGCTTGTTCACGACATTGCCTGGTTAGCATGCGCAGAAAATCCTCATCTTGCTCAGCCCTGATAAGCAACGCCTGCAATTCCTGAGTATTCGCACTGGAGTAGTAACCACAATACTGTTCTCCCAGTAAACCTACGGAGCCATCGATACGTGATGCAATCACTGGCAGGCCTGCCACACACGCCTCTGAAATGACATTAGCACCGCCCTCCATTCGGGAACTCAACACCATCAGCTGGCTTCTTGCATAGGCCTTTCTGACTTGACTATGTGGTATTTCACCAAACCAGTGATAACGTGGATTAATCTTCATCTCCTGGCGGGCTTGACTGGCCCAGGATTCATCGTGCGCCTTGCCGTAATGCCGTATGCGTATACGGCTGCCTTGTGGCAGCTCACGTGCGGCCAGGGCGGCGCGCATGGGATCTTTTTCATCGCGCAGATGACCGGCTACGCACACATCAAAATAGCGCGTGAGCGGTTTCCTCATATAAGGCAGCGGTTGGGCGGATTGATGAATGACCCTTAATTTCTCATGACTATCTTCAGGCAGGACTTTATATGCCAGTGAATGCAGCACCACGAGACGATCGGCGAGTTTGATGGAATGCAGAGTGGGTTCTGGATGCGAGGTGATGAACCTGTATAGATCCGTACCGGTTAAGGCAACAATCAACGGCTTGCTCGGATGATCTTTGTGAAACTGTTGAATCGCCTCGGCGCTGCGCCAGGCGTGCAGGCCAATCAATGCGTCGCAGGGCTGGTCGTCATATTCGACTGACAGTGATACTTGATGGCCAAGTTTCTGTAATATATTCCCCCAGCGAACCGCCGTGGCGCGATTGCCTGCACGCGATCGGGGCGGGGCCGGTGTAATGATCAGTATTCTCATATTCAATTATCTATATATCTATGTACATGGCCGTAACCTCGAAACAACTGATTCAAGGATTAAAGGCTGCACGCGCCCGCACTCTGGAACTGGTGCATGACCTCTCGGCAGAGCAACTGATTGGCCCCAGGCTGGATACAGTGAATCCACTGCGTTGGGAGATCGGCCATGCCGGATACTTTCATGAATTCTGGATTTTAAGACATTTAGAAGGTCGCAATCCTATTCTGCCCGATGCGGACGAGATCTTTGATTCTATCGACATACCTCATGAAGTGCGTTGGGATTTATCCATTCCATCCTTCGAGGATACACTAGGTTATCTGCAGACAATTCTTGAGGCTGAAATGCAACGGTTAGAGGAAAACAGTCCGAATGAGCAGGAGGCGTATTTTTACCGTCTTGCCACATATCATGAAGATATGCACACCGAGGCATTTAGCTACACACGCCAGACTCTCGCATATCCTGAGCCCGTGTACGAGATTGGCGACCGGAATCTGGAGGAAATCGATACCAATGCAGGGCCACTACCGGGTGATGTCCAGATTCCGGGTGGCCGTTTCATGCTGGGTGCCGGTTCAGGCGAGGAATTTGTATTTGATAACGAAAAATGGGCGCATGAAGTCGAGGTCAAGCCTTATCGCATTGCGCGGGCGGCGGTCACCAATGAGGAATATATCAAGTTCGTAGATGCGAGTGGCTATACCAAGCGTGAATTCTGGTGCGATGACGGCTGGCAGTGGCGAGAGTCATTCGGATTGAGGCAGCCAATCTACTGGCTATTCAGTAAGACTGCAGGTTGGCAGTGGCGTAGATTTGATGAGATCAGGAAATTATCACCTTATTCCCCCGTGATACACGTGAGCTGGTATGAGGCGCAGGCGTATTGCCGTTGGGCAGGCCGCCGTCTGCCCAGCGAGGTCGAATGGGAACTTGCGGCAGCGGGTGAACCGGATGGCAAGGGTGGATTGTTGCCGGGAGCTAAACGCCGGTTTCCGTGGGGAGATCAACCACCTCAGCCACAGTTAGCCAATTTGGATGGACAGGCCTTGGGGTGTATCGATGTGGGCGCATTACCGTTGAGTGACAGCGCCTTCGGCTGTCGACAAATGATAGGCAATGTATGGGAATGGACCGATAGTGTATTCCAGCCCTATCCAGGCTTTACTCCCGATCCCTATGAGCAGTATTCTCAACCCATGTTTGGTATTACCCGTGTATTGCGTGGCGGTTGCTGGGCAACCCGTGGCCACATGCTGCGCAATACCTGGCGTAATTATTATCCGCCCGAGCGCGATGATGTATTTGCGGGTTTTCGAACCTGCGCCTTATGATTTGGAATAACCTGGAATATGGTTCACCTTGTCTATCCCGTTGCTGAAAATGAAGATGCATATCTGTCTTGTAGTGTATTCAAGACAATTATTTTTCTGTTAGTTAATTAAGAGGTATTGCTTGTGACATGGTGGGGAAAGCTTCTAGGCGGTAGTCTGGGCTTCGTCCTGGGTGGACCTTTAGGCGCGTTGATTGGCGCTGCATTGGGTCATAATCTGGATACACGCGCCGCCGGGCTATCAGGTGGCGCCGGATTTTTGCCTGGGGATCAGGAACGGGTTCAGGCGGCGTTTTTTACCGCTACGTTTTCGGTAATGGGCGCCATAGCCAAGGCGGATGGCCGAGTTTCACGGCAGGAAATACAACTGGCCGAGAGTATTATGAGCCAGATGAATCTCACGCAGGATATGCGTACAGCGGCGATGAATCTCTTCAAGCAGGGCAGGGAGAAAGATTTTGATCTGGATGCAACACTTGATCAGTTTCGTCAGGAGTGCCACCGCAGACAAACCCTGATCCAGATGTTCCTTGAGATTCAATTGGGCGCCGCCTATGCGGATGGGGGTTTGCACGAGGAAGAACAGCAGCTTCTGTACTATATTTGTGATCGTTTGGGATATCCTCAGGCCGCATTTCGTCGTCTTGATGAGATGTTGCGTGCGCAAATGCATTACGGCAAAGGAGGGCGTACCGCTCAACCTGGACAGCCGACGCTTGCGGACGCGTATACCGTGTTAGGCGTCAAGGCAGATGTCAATGATGCCGAACTAAAACGCTCATATCGGCGTCTGATGAGTCAGCATCATCCGGATAAACTGATTGCCAAGGGTGTGCCGCAGGAGATGATCAACATAGCTACCAGGAAGACTCAGGATATACAAGGGGCTTACGAGACTATCAAGGTCGCCCGTGGCATGCCCTGATGGTCTGGAAAATGACTATACATGATCGTAATTGCAGGTGAGTTTTGAATCCATTCTAATCTTTTCATGAGTGCCTTAAAGAGGATAATGATGCGTAGAATATTGCTGGTATTAATACTGAGCCTGTTGAGTCTTAATGCGCTGGCCGAACTCGGTGAATTAAGCGGCACCGAGGTCAAGACATTGATCGATGAGGGTGTGCCCGTCATTGATGTGCGGACTGCCGAGGAATGGCGGGAGACGGGGATCATTGAAGGTAGTCACTTGATCACTTTTTACACAAGTGATGGTAAATTTGATGCCGACGCATGGTTAATGGAGCTTTCCAAAGTGGCCGAACCGGGTGAACCAATAGTCCTGGTATGCCGTTCGGGCCGGCGTTCAGGTGAAATCGGACGATTACTGGATAGCACGCTTGGTT
>JBGTHR010000140.1:0-4493 GCA_041746095.1 Gammaproteobacteria bacterium
TGACATGCTGGAAGAACGTCTGCAAACACAGCTGAGGAAAACGGCGTAACTTAGAGTAACTTGCGCCGTTAATTCGGCGTGTTGAATAAGGCCGCAGTTGGCAACAGCTGCGGCCTTTTTAATGGTCAGTCACGTAACGCATCCCTCAATTTTAAGTTGTGAATAGAAAATCAGGTTGCCAGTTAACTTTAAAAATGCGTTCTTATCGTTGACGTTGACTGGACTCTGGAATGACATGTTCATTCGCTCGATGAGCAAGCGCCTGAGCATAGATACCAACAATACCCCTTGCAAACTGCTCAATATCAAATCCTTTTGCAAATGCCAACGCATTGTCACTCAAGCGTTGTCTCAAGACATCGTCATTCATAAGCTGATACGCCTTATCGCACCATTTCCCATGGTCTTCTGCTGTCTTGAATCCATTGATGCCATCCTGCAAGAGATCATCGATTCCACTTGATCGTACTGCCAACACGGGTAATCCGGCCGCCATGGCTTCAAGTATTACCATGCCCTGAGTTTCCGCTCTGGAGGCAAACAGGAAGACATCCCCCAGTTGATAATAGTCAGGGATTTCGTCCGGCGGCACCTCGCCTACGAGAATGACGCTATCACTTAAACCTAGTGAATCAATCCTGGACTTAAGACGTTCACGCTCATTGCCGTCACCAATTATCAGGAACTTGAAAGGTTTAGAACTACGCTGTTTCAGGCTGTAAATTGCATCAAGCATAAATTCGATGTTCTTCTCTTTGCTAAGTCGCGCTACGCTAACGAATACGCATTCGTCGCTAATGCCAAACTGCTGGCGCAAGCGTTCCAAAGCCGTTGAGTCTACCTGCTGGAAACGCTCATAATCGATGCCTGTCGGCTGCACAAAAATACTGGTCTTCACGCCTATCAGCCGCAGGTATTCTTCCGCGGACTGGGTCGGCACAATCACTCCATCACACTTATTCGCGAAGCGCTTAATCAGATAGTGAGAGATCAGGTTACGGAACAACAGCCCTGGCAGGGGCACGAAATGGGCAAGAGTCTCCAGCCGAGTGTGGTACGTGTACACCGCTGGAATCTTCAGGCGGCGAGCAATAACGAGTCCGAGAGAACCCAGCCAGAAGGGATGATGCAGATGAATGATGTCAGGTTTAAACGTGTTCAATTGCCGGTGAATTCGAGGCAAAAATATATTCGCGAGTCTGAATTCGCTTTTTGCTCCGAACGCCAGTAATGAGGAAACCCTGAATGTATCTGGTTCTTCCCTGGTTTGGCGATGATAATGGGGAGCCACAATCAACACCTTATTAGATAGTCTGATCAAACCTCGGCGCAACCGATCAATGGAGATCGGCACACCACCGATAAAGGGCAAATAATTATTGGTAAACATGGCCACCTTGAGCGGCTGCCGTAAGTAAGGCGACGGATCCAGATCGAAATTGCGATAGTAATCCTTCTCCACAAAGATCGTCACATACAGCTTTATTGAAATAATAATCAGGATACTGACAATCAGCAGGAAGTTCAGATAACCCACATAGAACAGTGAGTGAATAAAAAACCACAGACTTTCCAGGGTCTTGAAAATTCGGTGCTGGCCAATATTGAGTTGCTCAGGGACGATTGTGACCTGACCGCTATTCACTGTAACCTTAACGAAATGGTAGTAACTGATATCATCGTTATATACCAGCCCGCCAGCCCCACCCGTGGTGATATAGTCGACTCCTTGTCGTTTTTGATGTTCAAAAAAAGGCAGATTGGCGGAAAACACTGCGTCCACTTGATGACTACTCACCAGTGATAACAGTCTCTGACGAAATTCCGGGGCATTGAGGTAGTTGTTGTTATTTTTAAATAATGTCTCGTGCCTGGTGCGTAATACTGGATGGCCCATGAATAGAAATTCATGCTCACTACCGGGGATATCCAGCTGCTCTTCCAGCCAGCGCAGTTGCCAGGAATACGAAGTTTTACCGGTGCTATCGAGAAATATATATCGGCTGTCGCCGGCCGAAAAGTCATAAAAATAAGGACCGAAATGATCATAGAACCTGAAAGTACCGAAATTATCCTCTTCGTGCTCACCAAAGGTGAGCAGATAAGGCATTTGAAGATGACTAAGAGTTCGATACAGGGCGCGATACTTGTCCTCCCCTCCACTGCTGACGGCATTGCCCGCGGATACAACGAAATCCACGCCGGCCGCATTCAGCATAGGAACGATCTTCCGCTCAAATATTCCCACTGAGTTGTTAATGTTCCCGACTACGGCAAAACTAAACGATGACTTGCCCGTGAGCCTGGCCTGAATGCGTTCAACTTGATCGGCATGAATCGCTTTGAAATCCTGCTCAAAAAAGTCCAGGTAAATCTTGTAGGCAACCAGCAAACCTACGATCAGCAGATTAATATAGAAGATCAGCTTGAGGCGACTACGTTTGAGCACGGAGACTCCTTTGCCTGGTGAGCTCAGCATGAGTCACCATGACGCCAATTATCATTCCCATATAGATAGTGAGAAAGCGCCAGGCGACTGTTACGAGCACCAGATGATTAGCAGTCACCAGACCGGCAAAGAAGTGGCTGAATACACCCTCAGCGATACCTGAAGCACCCGGCGTAGGCGAAAAGTAGAGGACAAATGTCACTACTACCAGCAAACCCACTATCGACAGATAGTTGACCTCGTAACTCAATCCCCACAGCAACAAGGCCGGAAACGAGAATAGACTGAGAAGAAAGATAAAAGTAAAAACGATGGATAGCAAAATATTTACTGGCGAACCCTTAAGATATTGACGGAACCCTTCATGGAAATGTATCAACTCACTCTGGCTGTGAGTACGCCAGTGACGGTAGCGGGCAGGACTAATCAGACGGCATCGGCATAGCCAACGTAACAGACCGTTAAGCAGCGCCAACAACCATCGAGTACGAAACATCACGACTAGAAAAAACCCCAGATATGCTGCCACAAATAATGTCAGATAAAACATCAGTTGACCGCCAAAGCCGACCCCTGTGAGTGCGTCCAATGAAATAAGAAGCACCGGAGTAGCAGAGAAAATAAACACAACTGCCAGCATTGTTCGAATGGTCGTAGCTGCCGTAGCGGTGCCAAGAGGCACCCCTCTATTGCGCAAGTACCAAATCTGGGCAAATCCGCCACCTGTGGCCAACGGTGTGACGTTGGAAACAAAAATATTGATGAATACCAGCCGGAAGATACAGCCTGGAGATAGATTATGACCAAGCGCCCTGAGGATATAATACAGGCGAAGTCCATCAGTCGTGAAATAAATGACAAGGAGCAGCGTAACACCGAGTAACACTGGCCAGGACAGCAGGCGCGAATCAAACGTGAACGAGCGGCCGGCGATCTGGTCATAGATAACGTAGCTGCCTGCAATACTCAGCACGATGAACAGGCCACCGAAAAGCAGCAGGCGTTTCAGTCCGAGCCCGTCTGATCTGGTTGACTCGTCAGGATTTTTAGTTGACACGTGATATATAAATCCAGGTTTAATCTGCCGTTTAATTTAATTCGTTCTGGCGCTGACCGCCATTCGAATCTGCATTGGGGTGTCTAAATTCAACTCTGCGCCATAATCCGAATAGGGTTTTGAGCCGGTGTATCAGGGCACGAAATTTCATGACTGGTAGAAAATCAGGATTGGTCATTTCATCAGCGCCAAGCCGCCAACATGAAGCGCAAATAGTTTACTAGAAAACGCCATTAGCGACGCTTTGTTATTTGCCTTATCCTAACGATTAAATCCGTTAATTAATCTGACTGTTTCCAAGGAACGAATATGAACTCTAAACGCATTGCTGACGTGCTGATATTTCCAATAATTGGATTAGTGCTGCTTACAAGTCTATCGACGTCGCTAAGCGCCAAAGAATCGAAAAAAGCAACTCTTGGATGGGTTGAAAAGATTCATATAAAACCCTGGGAGATCGAAGTTGAAGCAAAACTCGACCCTGGCGCCCAAACATCATCAATGCAGGCCGAACACATTGAGCGATTTAAAAAGGGAGACGACGAGTGGGTGCGCTTCGAGCTGGAAGTAAAAGATGAGAGAACCAATGACTTTGAACGCGAAGAAGTGGAACGTCCCCTGGTGCGTGACGTACGGATCAAACAACATGGCGAACCCAATAGACGCCGGCCTGTTGTTATGATGGAGTTCTGCATTAATCAGCACTCATACAAGACAGAGTTTAACCTGACTGATCGGGATAAATACAATTACCCTGTTCTTTTGGGACGTGAATTTCTTGAAGAAGTGGCATTAATAGATCCCAGTAAAACATTTGTCAGCGAACCAGAATGCCCGAATGAAGAGTAAAGAAATAACAATTCACTTGGTTTCAATTAAACCCTTTTGCCAAGACCATAGGATACAAATACATTGAATTGTTAATGGTGGGCTGTCGTAGATATTGAGAAACATTTATGGCAGCGAATGCGCTTAATTTTACGCACA
>JBGTHR010000141.1:0-1778 GCA_041746095.1 Gammaproteobacteria bacterium
AGAGGTATCGTTGCTCGCCCTTGGCAGGGATTCCCCATAGCCATTGGTAGTGATCAACCCAGGTTCGATGCCGCTATCAATTAATTCCTGTTGAACACTTATGGCGCGCCGTTCCGAGAGACCCTGATTGTACTCCTCAGAACCTACGCTATCGGTGTGGCCATTAACCTCGATGGATTCAACGTCATCTGCCTGGTTGAGCTCATTCACCAGATCGGAGATCTTGCCTCTACCTGTATCACTGAGTTCGCTTTTATCAAAGGCGAACAGAGTATCCGCTTCCAGTACTATCTGGCGCACGACCGGGGTAGGCTCGGGCTCAGCAATAGGTTCTTCAACCACTTCGACTGGCTCAGGCTCAGCCTTTGTAAACAGTTCCGGATCACACTCTTCCAGGGCAGTCTCCGGTGTCCATATGCCGGTGCGCCAGCAGTCGCCATCGCTGTCTTTAGCTATAGCGCCGGATGAGTCCGTGAGATAAGCAGTGGTTGCAAACGCAGTGGGTAGGGTTGCCAGCGATAAAGCGCTTGCAGCAATAGCGGTAATAAGTAATTTTTGGGGCTGGAACATGGAACTACCTCTTTATAATTAAGTCAACGGTATTGTACATGATCTGATAGCGAAGATTAATGCAGGCTTAATTTTGATCAGATAATTTGATGATTTAAGCCGATGTAGAGCAAATTAGAAAATAGTAATGACTGTGTTGATGATGGATACACCGCGATTCAATGAATCTATGCGGCCTGGTTTATAAGTATTCAAAACGCCCTTCTGATGAATTTTTTACCGCCTGACCAGGGGTAAACAACATGCCGTTCATGGCGACATATACGCCAGCAGGTCGAAATTGCGCGGCAGCAATCGCGAAACCTGTATTAAAAATGGCGTCTGTGACGCGAAATCGGGCAGGCTGCATCGCCCCAACCAGGATTATGGTCTTGTCCGGAATTGAGCTCAGACTATCCGCTGTCTGCAGCATGGTGTCAGTGCCATGAATGATCAGGATGTGTTGCGAGGGTTCAGATGACACTTTTTCATAGATCAGCTCCCTGTCCTTGTCGGTGATCTCCAGACTGTCTTTTCTGAGTATGGACTCAATATCAAAATCAAAACTAACATTAGCGTCGCGAAGAATTTCGGCAATCTGCGGTTCGCCAATAGTGTAATCGCTCTTGGCGTCGAAATAGACCTTGTCAAAGGTCCCGCCAGTGGTAAAAATTTTTATGTTCATAGGTTTGGATACTAAACAGCCAAGTTTGGGTTGATATTTTATTCTACGTTCTGCACCTGCTCGCGCATTTGTTCTATCAACACTTTCATATCTACGGTGGCCTGAGTGGTTTCAGCATCCGCGGACTTTGAGCCAAGTGTATTCGCCTCGCGATTGAATTCCTGCATCAGAAAATCCATTCTGCGTCCTACCGGTTCATCGCGTTGAAAGATATTGTTCATCTCTGTGAGGTGGCTATCCAGCCGGTCTAACTCTTCATCAACATCCAGCTTTTGGGCTAACAAAAGCAATTCCTGTTCGAGACGATTGTTATCACTTTCAATATTCAGACTCTCCAGCCGTTTTAATAACCTGCAGTGAATGTTCTCCACCACTTCCGGCCGCCGTCGGCGAATGTCCTTAGCAATTTGAACAAGCGCCTTGCAGCGCTGTTTAAGCAGTTTCTGAATACGCTTTCCTTCAGCCTCACGACTATTTACCAATGAATCAAGTGTTTGAGTAAACAACGTCAGTGCTGCGGTGTGCAGCGGGCCAAAATCAGTAT
>JBGTHR010000142.1:0-1866 GCA_041746095.1 Gammaproteobacteria bacterium
GTTTGGTTGAGTGGCCGGATAAAGCCAGCGGGCATTTGCCACAATCGGATTTAGATATCCATATCGATTATTCGGAGAATGGGCGAACGGTAGCATTGACTGGACAAAGCCCAGCCGGAAATCGTGCATTGTCTAGGATTACTCAGAATATACAATAGAAGTGTGAGCTATCTCTATAAAATTATTTGTATTTTGGGCTTGATTTTTTTCTAGGAAAGGCCAGAATACCAAGTATAGGTTAGAAAGATGTTACGTCTTAACACATCATTCGGGCCATTCGTCGGGGAGGGTCAGCGTTGAACAGGTCTCAAGATCTGCTATTTCCGCCACATTTCAATGCCAGGGCTGCTGGCTTAAGTCTGCTGGTATGCTTATTCTTTTCAATGCTTTCGTTGGCCTCGGCAAACGCACTACAGAGTGTTCGTGTGGCTAGCGATGAAAATGCGACCCGTCTGGTTTTCGATCTCAGTGAAGCGCCCGGCTACAATGTTTTTACGCTCGGAGGTACAGGTAAGGATGTGGCGCAAAGGGTGGTGGTGGATCTGAACGGCACGCACATCGTCGAGTCATTCAATCGCCCTGTATTTGCCAATTCCCGGATTAGAAATCTGCGCTATGGAAGTCAGTCGCGCAACAATCTTCGTATCGTCCTCGATGTCGCGCAGCAGGTTCAAATTCACAGCTTTACGCTTGGCCCTTCTGGTCAAATGGGGCATCGTCTTGTAGTGGACCTGGAGGGTAAGGGACAAGTAGGCAGCGGGTCTCAGCTGGCAGAAACCGTCAAACAGTCGCCAGTGATTGTAGCGGTTAAAGCGCCACCCGCCAGAACATCGGAAAGGCCAACAAAGTCTTTGAGAGATGTCGTGATCGCCATTGATGCCGGTCATGGTGGCAAAGATCCGGGTGCTATTGGCAGTCGTAAAACGCGGGAGAAAGACGTGGTGCTTGCCGTAGCCACTCGGTTGAATAATCTGCTGGAGCAGGAACCTGGTATGCGTCCGGTGATGACGCGAAAGAGTGATGTATTCATCTCGTTGAGAGAACGTATAGAGGTTGCCAAGAAACAAAAGGCCGATGTATTTATCTCGATACATGCAGATGCGGCATATAACAAGCAGGCAGGCGGTTCGTCCGTTTATGTGCTGTCGCAAAGCGGTGCGACCAGTGAGGCTGCGAGATTCCTGGCGCAGCGGGAAAATAGCGCCTATCAGATTGGGGATGTTCTACTTGCCGACAAGGATGATGATCTCGCAAGCGTGCTTGTTGACCTTGCCAAGGAGGCTACGATCAATTCCAGTCTGAATCTGGCCGCGGATTTATTGGAGAATCTGAGTCACGTGGGCAAGATTCGTAAAACCAGGGTTGAGCAGGCAGGATTTGTGGTGTTGAAATCGCTGGATATTCCATCTGTGCTGGTGGAGACTGCGTTTATTTCAAATCCGAGTGAGGAAAGCCGCCTCGTTTCCAGCAGCTACCAGCAGTCCATGGCCGTGGCCATACGCAATGGTCTGAAAAACTATTTCCGCACGCATGCGCCACCCAATAGCCTGCTTGCGAACCTTAGTCAAAATCAGCATGTGATTCGCGAGGGTGAGACACTCTCTATCATCGCCCAGCACTATGATGTGAATCTCGATAATCTGCGTAATCTTAATGCCCTGGAAAACGACAGGATACAGGTTGGGCAGGTATTGCGGATTCCAACCAGTGACAGTTAAATTTCAGATCTATAAATAATACCAGTTGCTCAGGTTTGCTGGATTAATAACTGGCGTTAGGCACTGCAAATGTTTCAAAGTCAATATTACGACATCAACCCGTTTGCTGGTTTTGTTTGCCATGAGTGGCGTGTTTCTGGCGATTGGG
>JBGTHR010000143.1:0-2260 GCA_041746095.1 Gammaproteobacteria bacterium
CAGGTAGATCACTATCAGCAATTTGGCAAATTCAGAGACCTGCAAATTGATCGGACCGAAGGCCAGCCAGCGAGAGCTGCCATTGACGCTTTTACCTATCCCTGGCACCAGCACCAGCAGCAGTAAAACCATGACAAATACCATCAGCACAGGGCCGCTGCGATACCAGTAATCAAGCGGCATCCGATACAACGCCAGCATGCATGAGACTCCCATGATGGCGTAAAACAACTGACGTTTAAAATAGTACATCGAGTCGCCCGTCAACTTGTCGGCGACACTGACTGAAGCTGAAGCCACCATCACCAATCCCAGGCCCAGCAGGATAGTGAAGGCAAACAACAGCCATACATCAGCACGGAGCTGTAGACGTATGACCAGACTCTCTGACATGTCCCGCGAGGCCTGAGTAGTCATTGACTACCGCGCGCCAAGCCCAGGACGATGCGGACAAAATCCTCGCCACGTTCCTGATAATTGCGATACATATCAAAACTGGCGCAGGCGGGAGATAGCATCACGTTATCACCGGGTTCTGCCAGCTCGTGCGCCAGTCTGACGGCATCCTGCATGTTCACGGCGTGTTCTAACCGAGTGGCGTCACCGAGCGCGGATTCAATCAATCTGGCATCGCGTCCGATCAGTACAACAGCGCGCGCCTTGGCAGCGACTACTGGCCTGAGCGGCCGAAAATCCGCGGACTTGCCAATCCCGCCTGCAATCAGGACTGTCTTACCTGGAAGCCCATCCAGCGCCGCCAGTGTCGCGCCGACATTGGTCCCCTTGGAATCGTTAAACCACCGAACGGACTCATATTCCGCTACCTGTTGACAGCGATGTTGCAGCCCTTGAAACGATTTTAATACTCGCAGCATGGCCTCTGACGGCAATTCAATGGACTCACCCAGGGCCAGCGCCGCCAACGCATTGGAGATGTTATGCCGCCCAGGTATGCGCACTTCGCACTCAATCATCAGAGGTTGATCACCTCTTGCCAGCCACATTTGGCCTTTATGGTTGACCAGGCCATAGTCCTCGTCTCGCGGCGCATCAAGACCGTAACCAATGACGCGGCCCGGCGCTTGCATGGCGCATACACGCGAATCATCGCGGTTAATCACCTGCACGGCTGAATTCCGGTAGATTTCCGCTTTTGCGCGTGCATACGCATTAATATCCGCATAGCGATCCATATGGTCTTCAGTGACGTTCAGCACCACGGCAGCCGCGGGTTTAAGACTGTTGGTGGTTTCCAACTGAAAACTTGAGAGTTCCAGCACATACAGATCCGGTTCGTCATTTTCCAGCAAATCCAGTGCAGGCGGCATCAGGTTGCCACCCGCCCGAACGCGCAAGCCTGCCGCACTGGCCATCTCGGCAAGCAATGATGCGACCGTGCTCTTGCCATTAGATCCCGTGACCGCGATTACTGGCGCCTGGGCGACTCGCGCAAACAGTTCGATGTCCCCGATTACCTCAATTCCGTTATCTCTGGCCTGCTGGAATATCGCTAGATGAGGTGAAACTCCGGGACTGACGATCAACAGATCGGCCTGACTCACCAACTTCTCATCAATTTCCCCGCAATTTAGTTCGATATCCGAGCTGATTGCTTGTAACGCCTCACGACCTGGCGGCGAATCGCGGCTATCGATAACCCTGAACGGCAAACCTTTGGCACGCAGATAATGCGCAACAGAAAGACCGGTTTCGCCAAGTCCGACTACGACGATACGCTGAGCCTGATCGATATTCATTTCATCGGCGTCCAATGTCTGCGCTAATGCCACTAGCGAATCTTCAGCGAAGCCAGGCCGATCAGGACCAGAATTACGGTGATTATCCAGAAACGCACAATCACTCTGGGTTCTGGCCAGCCTCTTAGCTCGAAGTGGTGATGCAACGGCGCCATGCGAAATATGCGTCGGCCAGTCAATTTGAACGAGGCTACCTGCAGAACCACAGACACTGTCTCCATAACAAACACACCACCCATAATCAGTAACACCAGTTCCTGGCGCACCAACACCGCAAGCACACCAATTGCGGCGCCCAAAGCCAGCGCGCCGACATCGCCCATAAATACCTGAGCGGGATAGGTGTTGAACCACAAAAAGCCCAGACCTGCACCCACCAGAGCACCGCAAAACACCACCAGCTCGCCAGCCATCGGGATGTAAGGTATCGCCAGATAATCTGCGAATTTGGCATGTCCGGAAAGATAGGCAAATATTGCCAGCGCCCCCGCCACCAGAACTGT
>JBGTHR010000144.1:0-9237 GCA_041746095.1 Gammaproteobacteria bacterium
CACCACCGACTCGCGAAACGGACAAACCCGCGTTAATAGCTGGGCGGATACCGGCATTAAACAGATCGGTTTCCAGAAAGATCTGGCCGTCGGTGATTGAAATCACATTGGTCGGTACGAAGGCTGATACGTCACCGGCCTGAGTTTCGATGATAGGCAGGGCAGTCAATGAACCCGTCTTGCCTTTAACCTTGCCATCAGTGATAGCCTCTACATAGGCTGCGTTGACACGTGACGCGCGTTCCAGCAGGCGGGAATGCAGATAAAATACATCGCCCGGATAGGCTTCGCGGCCTGGTGGGCGGCGCAATAGCAATGAGACCTCGCGATACGCCCAGGCCTGCTTGGTCAGATCATCGTAGACAATCAGGGCATCTTCGCCGCGATCCCGAAAGAACTCTCCCATGGCGCAACCAGAATAAGGCGCGATAAACTGCATCGCCGCTGAATCCGAGGCGCTTGAGGCCACCACGATGGTATGTTCCATGGCGCCATGTTCTTCGAGTTTACGGACCACTCCCGCAATCGACGAAGTCTTCTGGCCGATTGCTACATAGATGCACTTAATCCCTGTGCCCTTCTGGTTGATAATGGCATCGATCGCAACCGCACTCTTGCCTGTCTGGCGATCACCGATAATCAGCTCGCGCTGACCGCGACCGATCGGCACCATGGCGTCAATTGATTTCAGACCTGTCTGCACCGGCTGGTTGACCGACTGGCGCTCGATTACGCCTGGCGCAATCTTCTCAATAGGCGAATAAGCCTCAGCCTCAATAGCGCCTTTACCGTCGATGGGCACACCCAGTGCATTGACAACTCGCCCCAGCAGATTCTCGCCCACCGGGACTTCCAGAATACGACCGGTACACTTGGCGGTGTCGCCTTCCGAGATATGACGGTAATCGCCCAGTATTACAGCGCCGACCGAATCACGCTCAAGGTTAAGCGCAAGGCCATACGTATCTCCGGGAAATTCGATCATCTCTCCCGCCAGCGCATCAGCCAGACCATGGATTCGCACAATACCGTCGGTTACGGTTACTACCGTGCCTTCGGTGCGCGCCTCGGCTACGGTTTCGAACTTCTCAATGCGCTTCTTGATCAGTTCACTGATTTCTGTGGGGTTAAGCTGTTGCATTTAAATTCCTCAATGGCTCTAATCTTTGGCAAATCTCGGCCTAGTGGGCCAGGTTAGCGGCCCTAGTTAGCGGGCAAGGGTCGTAGAAAGTTTGTTTAGTCTGCCCAGTACGGAACCGTCAATTACCAGATCACCGGCATGGATTACCGCCCCGCCCAGTAGTGATGCATCGATTCTTGAAGTCAGCTTGACATCACGTCCCAGACGTTTCTTCAAGGCAGAAGCGATAGCATTCATTTTCGTATCATCAATTTCTTGCGCGGATACCACTTCGGCATCAACGACACCCTCTGCCACAGAGCGATACTGCTCGTAGAGAGTGCTGATCTCGGGTAACAGCGACAGGCGATCATATTGCGCAAGCAGTCGAACGAAATTCCGCCCCGCCTCATCGATTTGTTCGTCGCAGACTGCAATAAACAGCTCGCTGGCCTGCTCGCCAGAGAGTCTGGGATTGTCGAGCGCCTTTCGCATGTTGTCATCCCTGGCTACAACCGCCATGAACACCAGCATTTGTGACCACGAATCATACTGTCCGGCCGTATCTCTGGCCGTCTCAAAAACAGCTCGCGCATACGGACGCGCTAGAGTAATTAATTCAGACATGGGTCAGTCAGGCCTAGATCTGGGTAGCCAGCTCATCCAGGATTTGCGCATGGGCGCTGCTGTCAATCTCGCGCCTCAGGATTTGTTCCGCACCTTGAATCGCAATCGCAGAAACCTGTTTGCGCAAATGCTCCCGCGCGCTGTTGATTTCCTGATCGATATCCGCCTGCGCCATCTCCTTGATTCGCTCACCTTCGACAACCGCAGTCTTCTTTGCCTCTTCGACGATCTCACCTGCGCGGCGCTGCGCCAGATTTATGATTTCGGAGGCCTTGCCCTTCGCTTCATGCAGCTTCTCCTGCGCATGAACCTCGGCTTCCTCCTTGGAACGCTCACCGCGTTCGGCAGCCGCAAGGCCATCAGCGATGCGCTTTTTACGATCCTCCATCATATTGAGCATCGGCTCCCATAACACCGCCTTGACAAACCAGACCAGCACGGCAAATGTCAGGATCTGTCCGATTAATGTTGCTGTTACGTTCACGTTGGTCTCCGCATTCTTGTCTGCCTGTTACGCGTAGTATTTCAGCGCTAATCAGCCGCCCAGGGCCGCTGTGGCGGCGCCCATGAATGGATTGGCAAAAATAAACCACATGGAGATACCCAGTACGATCATGGGGAACGCCTCCATCAGACCGCCGGTAAACAGCATCTGGCCAGTCAATTGAGGACGCATCTCCGGCTGACGTGCAATACCTTCGATAAACTTTGAGCAGATCAGGCCCCATCCCAGCGCGGACCCTAAGCCCGCAGCAGCCAGAATAATACCCACGCCCATGGCGGTGTACGCATAGATCAGTGCAACCTCAGCAGGACTCATAATTCATATCTCCTAGATTTTATGCTAATTGTTTAATTTTGATGGGTTTAATTTTGATGGGTTAAAAACCAATGGATTTAATACTAGTGGCGAATGTGAAAATCAGTGCGCTTCTTCCGAGGCCAGCCCCAGATAAACGATTGTGAGCAGCATAAAAATATATGCCTGCAGCGTGATGACCAGAATGTGAAATATCGCCCACATCCCCCCCAGAATGACCTGCGCAGGCAATACCCAGATTGAAAAGGACATTAAAGCGATCAACAGGAATAACAACTCACCTGCGAACAGGTTACCAAATAATCGCATGCCCAGACTAACAGGTTTGGCAATCTCTTCAACAGTGGTCATCACGATATTGACGGGTATCAAATATTTTCCAAACGGGTGGAACAGGAATGTTTTTGCGTATCCAACGGGGCCCTTAATCTTGATGTTGTAGTAGATAATCAGAATAAAGACACTGATCGCCAAACCAAATGTAGTGTCCAGATTAGTTGTGGGCACTGCCTTGAGGTACACATGGTGAGGATCAGCGCCAAAAAAAGTACTGCCTATCCAGCTGGCGATCCAGGGGAGCAGGTCAACCGGCAATAGATCCATGGCATTAAGCATGAATACCCAGACAAATATGGTGATGCCTAACGGACCGATAATTCTATTCTGACCAGGGAAGATATCCTTGACCTGCTGATGTATAAACTCCACCAAAAACTCAAGTACATTTTGCATGCCACTGGGCTTATCAGCGCTGAGATTGCGTCCAACCCGCCAGGCCGCGAACATGAAAAGACCTGCAAGCAGCCAGCTGAACAACAGGGTATCAATGAATACCACAGAAAAATCAATGATGCTCGCCGGCTGATGCGTCGTTGGATCACAACCCAGACACCAGTTGGTGAGATGATGTTGTATATATTCAACCGGGTTGGCGGTTGCAGCTACTGAAGATTCACTCACGACACTCTGAGTCCAGGACAATCAATCGGGCTATATTAACGATTAGTAATATTATAAGCTAGCTGTGTTTATGTTCATCGCGATCATATACGCGAACTGCGCAATACCAAAGGTAATCAGTATGGGCACGGGCTCAAGTCCCAACGCCCCTTGCCACATTCCCAGCGCGAGACCTACTAGTACAAATACAAATCGCTGTATCGCCCCAAACAGCAGGTGATACACACTCCACTTGGCGCTCTTTTTTGCCAGCTCACCGGCGCGTTCCACTCTGGATGACAGCAACCAGGTGCTTGCTATTGCTATCAAGCCCCCGTAGGCCGCAGCGATGGCAAAAGCATCGCCGCGCAACAGCCATATTATTGCCGCACAAATTGCCACCAGAATTGCCTGGATCGCTATAAGATTACGACGCATAGCGACAGTCGGTTAGAAACCAGGGCGATGCCAGCGTGGTAAATCCCGTTTCGGGATTGGTGTTCAGCGCACAGCAGAGCGGCGAAGTATAAGGTCTAGACTGCTCTGGTTCAACAGCTTGTAGCAAGACAGCAGACAGAATAACGCCGGGCCGGGAAGAAATCAGCGCATTTTCTCCAGAATTCCCTCCAGTTCATCGAGGCTGGAATACTGGACGACCAGTTTGCCCTTGCCGCCTTTTTTATGCTGAATGCTGACAGCGGCCCCCAGGGTATCCGATAGTGACTGCTCAAGACGTTCGATGTCTGGGTCACGTTTGTTGCTAATTGCCGGGGCATTGGATACCGATTGATTCCACGCGATAACAAGACGTTCTGTCTCACGCACCGACAAACCTTTTTTAGCTACCTGATGCGCCGCTTCAATCTGCTGCCTGCCTGCTAACCCAAGCAGGGCGCGCGCATGACCCATTTCCAGATCACCATCATCGAGCATTCGCTTGACATCATCCGTCAATTCCAACAGACGTAACAGATTGCTCACCGCGGCGCGCGACCGGCCAACAGAATCCGCTATTTCCTGGTGAGTCAGTTCAAACTTGTTAATCAGACGGTGCATGGCCGTCGCCTCTTCCAGAGGATTGAGGTCCTCGCGCTGGATATTCTCAATCAGCGCCATGGCCGCTGCGGCCTGGTCTGGAACATCTTTTATCACAGCAGGTATGGTATCCAGGCCAGCCAACTGCGAAGCACGCCAGCGCCGTTCGCCAGCGATCAGCTCATAGCCCTGGTCTATAGGCCTGACCACCACCGGCTGCATGACTCCCTGAGCGCGTATTGAGTTGGCCAGCTCCTGTAGCGCCTCATCCCGCATGTGGATACGCGGTTGGTAGCGCCCACGCCGAATCAGCTCAACCGGAAGGTGCATGAGTTCGCCCTTATTGCCTGTGGTCGCAGTAGATTGCTCGCCGCGATTAGCGCTGGCCGCACTCAGCAGGACATCCACACCCAGACCTCCGAGACCTCGTCTTTTCTTTACCATAGCCATCAATTTGCCACCCGTTGAGTCTCGATTGTCACAGATGCCGCAGATTTACGCAGAATTTCTCCCGCCAGCGCCAGATAGGCCAGAGCGCCACGCGAGGATTTATCATACTTTAATATGGGTAAGCCATAACTGGGGGCCTCAGCCAGCGTTACATTACGTGGAATAATGGTGCGGTAGACCCGCTCACCAAAGTGACTGACCAGCTCTGCCGAGACATCATTGGCCAGATTGTTGCGCGGATCAAACATGGTGCGCAACAAACCCGCCACTTGCAGCTCTGGATTGGCGGTTTGGCGAATTCTCTCTATTGTGCCCATCAATGCCGAAATACCTTCCAGCGCATAATATTCGCATTGCGTAGGAATGATCACGCCATCAGCCGCCACCAGGGCATTCACGGTCAGCATGTTGAGGGAGGGCGGACTGTCAATCAATATATAGTCGAACTGGTTCTTGATCCCTTCCAGCGCCTGTTTAAGCCGAAACTCCCGCTCATTCATGCTTAGTAATTCAACTTCGGCAATGGTGAGACTGTCATTCGCGGGAAGGATGCTGTATCCGGCCTGCTCAGAGAATAATATGCCCGCCTCAATGGACTCCTGTTTCAGCAGCACTTCCAGACTTGAAACGCCTAGCTCATGCTTGTTCACTCCACTGCCGACCGTTGCATTGCCCTGTGGATCGAGATCAATCAGCAGAACTTTACGGCGTGTGGCCGCCAGAGAGGCCGCAAGGTTGACGCTGGTTGTCGTTTTACCGACACCACCCTTTTGATTTGTAACTGCGTATACCTTGGTCATTGCTCACTCTATTCTGCGAATCACGATTAGTGTCCTCTCGGCATCCAGGCCTGGGACCAGGAGCTTGCAGGTTTCCTGAAGCCGGAATCCGTGCGGCAGTTCCGCGATCTCGTCCGCGGGATATTTACCCTTCATGGCGAGCAATTGTCCCTTGTTTGCACACAGGTGGCCAGCACAGTTTACAAAATCCACCAGCGATGCAAATGCGCGGCTGATTACCTGATCATAGAGTTCATCAGGGACATAGTCCTCTACTCGGCAGGCGATTGCCTGAATATTATTCAAGGACAATTCAATTTTGGCCTGCCGAATGAATCGTACTTTTTTTTCACTGCTATCCAGCAAGGTAAAATTGACATCAGGATTACAGATGGCCAGTGGAATACCTGGAAGCCCCGCACCGCTGCCGACATCCGCAATCCGGGAACCCAGGATATAGGGCTGAACAGACAGGCTATCCAGCAGATGAACCGTAATCATCTCTTCGGTCTTTCGCACTGCGGTCAGGTTAAATGCGCGGTTCCACCTTTCCAGCAACACAAGGTAATCCATCAGCCGCGACTTTTGTTTGTCGTTCAGACTGATAGATAGAGCGGCGCAGCCTCTCTCGAGTTGTGTGAGTAACTCCATGTCTGATCCAGAGAGAGTGCTGATTTGTTAGGTAAGATCTTACTTCGAATACGGAAACCTTCACTGTGTCAGTAAGTGAGCAAACCGAGTATCTCGTATAGTTTTGACCACCTCCGCATAATTTAGAATCACTTCTTCCAGTTTATCCGGATTGAGTTTTACGGTTGGCGGCACCAGAGTCGAATTTCGGGGCACTCGTAAGAAATCCGTTATCTGATTCAATTGCTCGGCCCGGTCACTGACAAAATCCTCATAATAGACCTTGAGGTACGAGTTGCCTCTGATCAGTCTCTCCCAGTTTGAATTTGCGGCTTCAATGTGCTCCAGTGAACTCAATAATTTCTTTGTATCGATTTCGACAGGCGGTGTTCTGACCTTTTCATTGGTGTGGGCTAGCTCAAATATCTTCCTCACGCTTCTGGAAACCACCACTCGCAAGTAATTTTTACGCACCAGCAACAGTATGGGTAGCTGTCTTGCCTTTATATAGCCGAGAATTGAAGGGTTTTGATTGGCCTGGTTGTACATCAGTTTGAAGCCCATGGCCATACAGGCTTCGCGCTTTTGATCTTCGTTGAACAGATACTCCGGTGCGGAATAAATCTCATCAAGATAATTCTGGATGCAGTGCTTTTCACTAACCAGCTTTTGCAGTCTCCGCAAGCGGGTTTGACGATACCAGATCTGATAGCTTCCAGGTGTTTTATTCGGATATTTGCCAATAAACATCTCGCCAAAACAGACAATATTTTCATGCTGATCCAGAGTCCGCACGATCATTGTTGTACCCGTACGCTGCAATCCTGTAATCACAAACTTTTGCATAATTCAACCGTCGCTGCGCTCGCAAACTGCCTGTATGAATAGTTACTAGAAATTCGCATCAAGCGGTGTTTTTATACTCACCAATCCCCTTGAGATGCACCAGCAGTAGTGAAATTGCGGCCGGGGTCATGCCTGGAATACGTGATGCCTGGCCCAGACTCGCCGGTCGGAATTCAATCAGCTTTTGCCGCGCCTCCGAGGAGAGACCCTTCACCGCGTTATAATCGATCCGCACAGGCAGAGGCAATGTCTCTTTTTTGTGATTACGCTGTATCTCCTGCTGTTGACGGGTGATATACCCGGCATATTTGGCCTGGATTTCGACCTGCTCGGCGACCTGGACGTCCTCAACTCCTGGTCCTGCTCCGGGCAGACTCATCAGAGATTGATAGCCAACTTCTGGACGTTTGAGTAAATCCTCCAGACTATGCCCCTGGCTGAGCGGCTCACCGAAGACCCGTTCGATATGCTCAGCACTGGCTTGCGCGGGCTTGAAGATCGTCGCACGCAACCGCTGCTGTTCGCGCACTATGGATTCAAGTTTGGTCTCAAATGCCTGCCACTGGTTATCGTCAATCAGGCCCAGTTCGCGGCCTATGGCTGTCAGCCGAAGATCGGCATTATCTTCGCGCAGTTGCAAACGGTATTCCGCACGGCTGGTAAACATCCGGTACGGCTCATTTGTGCCACGGGTAATCAGGTCATCCACCAGCACACCCAGATAGGCCTCATCACGACGTGGACACCACGTTTCCTCCATTCGCGAATGGCGTACTGCATTGACTCCGCTCAACAATCCTTGAGCTGCGGCCTCTTCATAGCCCGTCGTGCCATTGATCTGACCGGCGAAAAACAGGCCTTGAATATAACGGGTCTCAAGGCTGGGTTTCAGCCCACGCGGGTCAAAATAATCATATTCAATGGCATAGCCAGGGCGGGTGATGTGCGCATTCTCAAACCCGCGAATCGAGTGGACAAACTCAAGCTGAATCTCGTAGGGCAGGCTGGTAGAGATTCCGTTTGGATAGACCTCGTGGGTAGTCAGGCCTTCAGGTTCAATAAATATCTGGTGTGAGGACTTGTCGGCGAAGCGCACCACCTTGTCCTCAATCGAGGGACAATAACGCGGGCCAACACCCTCAATCGCGCCACTGTACATGGGTGATCGATGCAACCCTTGCGAAATGATCTCATGAGTCTTCGCGGAGGTGTGCGTGATGTGGCACAACACCTGTTCCGGGTGCTGATCGACGCTGCCGGAAAATGAAAATACCGGCGTTGGAACGTCGCCTGGCTGTTCAGCAAGCTGGCTGTAATCAATCGTTCTCCCATCGATCCTTGGCGGTGTTCCGGTCTTGAGACGGCCGACATTAAAAGGCAGTTCGCGCAACCGATGCGCCAGCGCAATGGAAGGCGGATCTCCAGCACGCCCCCCCGAATAATTGGATTCACCGATATGTATTTTGCCGCCCAGGAAGGTGCCTACTGTCAGCACCACGGCACTGGCATAAAATGACAGACCCATCTGTGTCCGCACACCCCGAACCTGGTCGCCTTCTACAACAAGGTCGTCGACCGCCTGTTGAAACAGTGACAGATTTGGCTGATTCTCGACCAGACTGCGAATCGCCTGCCGATATAAGACGCGATCGGCTTGTGCGCGTGTCGCGCGCACCGCCGGGCCCTTGCTTCGGTTAAGAATACGAAACTGGATACCGCCACGATCCGCCGCACGCGCCATCGCTCCACCCAGCGCATCAATCTCTTTAACTAGATGGCCTTTACCGATCCCGCCGATGGCCGGATTGCAGCTCATCTGGCCAATCGTCTCGATGTTATGCGTCAGTAGCAGAGTACGCGCTCCCATGCGCGCAGACGCCAGAGCGGCCTCCGTACCGGCATGGCCGCCACCGACGATGATCACATCAAACTGCCGGGAATCTTTCATTCGCAGTTCGAGAATAGTGCGTGTTGAAAATATTGGTTGATAA
>JBGTHR010000145.1:0-4045 GCA_041746095.1 Gammaproteobacteria bacterium
TGAATTCTGCAGAGATAGCTAAGCCTGCAGCCTGGATAAATCCGCAGTCCTTAGAAACAGACTACTCAACCTGTTAAGCAGTGCAAGGCGATTCACCCGCACGGCCTCATCCTCGGACATGACCATGACGTTGTCAAAAAACCGGTCGACCGTCTCTCGCAGTGATGCCAGCCGATGCATAGCCGATGTGTAATCGCTATTATCAAATAACGGACGGACTTCCTGCTCCAGACGCGTCACTTCAGCAAACAATGTAAGTTCTTCTCGCTCTGTCAATAACACTTCGTTAACGGCGTTTGGAATATCCCCATCATATTGTTTCAGGATATTGCGTATGCGCTTGTTGGCAGCCGTCAGGCCTTCTGCCTCTGGCAAAGACTTGAATTCGCGCACTGCCCGCACTCGGAAATCGAAATCGAGTGGCCTTGTCGGACGTTGCGACATGACTGCATCGACGACATCCGGAGAAATGTTCCGGTCTGCATAATAGGCCTTCATTCGTTCCTGCACGTAATCGAAGACTTCGGTCACACCCTCATTGGCACGAATATCCGGCACAAACGTACTGGCCGAGAGGCCGATCAATTCTTCAATATCCAGGTCCAGTTGGCACTCGATAATGATCCGCAGCACGCCCAACGCAGCGCGGCGCAAGCCAAACGGGTCTTTGACTCCGGTAGGTTTCTGGCCAATGGCGAAGATACCGGTAAGCGTATCCAACCGGTCAGCAATAGCGAGAATTTGGCCAACATCATTTTGAGGCAGCCGTTCTCCAGCGAAACGTGGACAATACTGCTCATCCAGCGCCAGTGCGATGGTCTGCGGTTCGCCATTGAGCGACGCATAATAGCGGCCCATCACGCCCTGCAGTTTTGGAAATTCCTTGACCATCTCGGTCATAAGGTCACAGCGGGACAATTCAGCTGCGCGCCTGACTTCATTTGGACTCAATGATAGCTGTCGCGCGATACCCTCGGCAAGAATCACAAGCCTCTGCGTCTTGTCCCACAGACTGCCCAGTTTCTGCTGAAACATCACGTCCTTCAGGGCAGGGATATACTCCGCCAGTAGAGTCTTTTTATCCTGCTCCCAGAAAAACGCTGCATCACTGAACCGCGGACGTATTACCCGTTCATTGCCCAATCTGACCTTGTCCGGCTGGCTGCTTTCAATATTGCTGATCAGCAGGAACTCCGGCAACAGGTTTCCTTCCGTATCCACCAGCGGAAAGTATTTCTGATTATCCTGCATGGTCGTAATAAGGGCTTCGGACGGCACCTCTAGAAATTTTTTATCAAATGATCCCTGTAACGCCACCGGCCATTCCACCAGCGCTGTAACCTGATCGAGATTGTCTTGATCCAGCAGGATTTGCGCATGATTTGCCTGAGCGAGCTGTTGCAACTGGCCGATGATGATCTCTTGTCTGCGGCCAAAGTCGGCGATCACTTTGCCCTCACTCTCTAGTAGTAAGGCATACTCAGACGGAATCATGACCTCAATTTTCCGGTCACAATGAAACCGGTGCCCGCGTGTCGTTTTGCCGGCCGGAATACCCAGAATTTCCGCATCGATGACCTCATTACCAAACAACAGCAGAACCCAGCGCACCGGGCGCACAAACTGGGTGTCGCCATCGCCCCAGCGCATACGCTTAGGGATAGGTAACGCTGCAAGCGCCTGCTCCAGCAGACCGGGAATCAGCTCACTGGCAGTCTTGCCTTCCTGAACCTGTTGATAGTACAGCCAGATGCCTTTATCCGTTTCCCGTTGCTCAAGTTCACTGACGCTGACACTGCAAGATCGGGCAAAACCCTCGACCGCACGCGTGGGGTTGCCCTGTTCATCATAAGCCGCAGACAGCGCCGGACCTTTTCGATCTATATGTTGGTTTGGCTGAGACACCTGTAAATCATCTATCAACAGGGCCAGTCGGCGTGGCGTCGCATAGGTTTGAATTTTCCCGAACGTGAGTGCAGATGCTTGCAGTTTACTGCCAAACTCGGAGGCGAAGGCCAACGACAGGCCCTCTAGCGCCTTAGGCGGCAGCTCTTCAGTGCCAATCTCAATCAGCAGATCCCTCGTATCAATCATTTTCTGGCTTCTTGATCACTGCAGAAGAATCACTAAGCATAGGAAATCCCAGAGCCTCACGTGCTTCGTAGTAGGCAGATGCAACGGCCTGCGAGAGCTTGCGTATCCGCAGGATGTAACGCTGACGTTCGGTAACGGAGATGGCGTGGCGCGCATCCAGCAAATTAAAGGTATGCGAGGATTTAAGCATTTGCTCGTAGGCCGGCAATGACAGACCGACATCAATCAACCGCTGACTTTCCGTTTCACAATTCTCAAACCATTGAAACAGGACGTCAGTATTCGCCTGCTCGAAATTGTATGTCGATTGCTCGACTTCATTCTGATGGAATACATCTCCATAGCTCACGTTGCCCTGCGGACCGCTGGTCCAGATCAGGTCGTAAACGCTCTCGACCTCCTGCAAATACATGGCAAGCCGTTCCAGGCCATAGGTAATCTCACCTGATACCGGCCTGCACTCCAATCCGCCTACCTGCTGAAAATAGGTGAACTGTGTGACCTCCATGCCGTTCAGCCAGACTTCCCAGCCCAGTCCCCAGGCGCCCAATGTCGGCGACTCCCAGTTATCTTCTACAAAACGGATATCATGCACCAGCGGATCGAATCCCAGCATTATGAGGGAACCCAGATATAAGTCCTGAATATCCTTAGGTGATGGTTTGAGCAATACCTGAAACTGATAATAGTGTTGCAGTCGGTTCGGGTTCTCACCATAGCGGCCGTCGGTGGGCCGTCGTGAAGGTTGTACATAAGCGCTACGCCATGGCTCAGGGCCAATTGCGCGGAGAAACGTGGCGGGATGAAACGTACCAGCGCCCATCTCCATATCGTATGGCTGCAGTAATACACAACCATGACGCGCCCAATACTCCTGTAAAGCCAGGATAAGGGCCTGAAATGTGGGAATTTGCGGCATTTAGAGGGAAGCCTGGGAGATGCGAAAAACGCAAAGTATAGCGGCGTGACCGCCGAGTCTCCAGTAAAGACTGTCGAGCGACATCCTTGTCGTGACAGCTCCCGTGAGGGAATCAACATCCTTGAGTTTTGGATTACTAATCTGCCTTGTGACTTCCGTGTCGCGGCAGGCCTCGTCCTGAGAAATACCGTGAAATCGATCCCTGTGATCTTTACTGTCAAAAGACATCCCTGTCATGACAGATCTCTTCCTGAGATTTACGTCTATCCTTTGATTACATTGCGACTCCCTGTCGCATCATCCTTCCGTTGAACTCCGACTTGTCGGCTCATCCATAAGCTCTCAGCGGATCTAACCTTGATATGCGTCGATTCTCATTCCTGAGAGTCTTTACACCTCATCCCTGACTTTTACTTCTCCGCATCGGTCTGCATAGCATGTTGAAAAGTTTGCTGCGGTATCCCCAGCCCAGAGTCATGATCCCTGCTATGACCCAAGCACAATAAACCACCAGCAAGATATCCGTATCAATTTTCATCCTTTTAATTTTCTGCTCCGGTAGCTAATCCTGTTAACGGGCCGTATCCTTACAACCCTCAACCTGGTATGAGCAAACTGCGTGCCACAGCCCACTGTTTCTGCCGCTTATTTGCTAACGTTCTGTTTAAGCGTGCATTCAAATCGACACTATTTTTTCTCATCTCTTGGTCGCATAAAAATTCGCGCGTTTCACCCTGATTACTGTCAAAATGTGGGCATAAGCTGACATTTATGGACACATTTGCCTGTATTTACTCTAAGTTTCACCAACAAGCCCCGTCTGCAAGAAATTTTTTGTCTCGTTTTTGCTAACCTCATCACAAGTTCTTTGACTAGAGACACCGCTTGTCCACAAGGACATGACAGTCTTTGTCATTTCCATTGGCGCATTAGGTTTAGCTTTGGACTTAACAAGGACATCTATTCATAAAGCTTATGACCGGAGTAAACTATCAATACGGCTCTGCTTATGGGCTCAGGCAGTTGGCTAAC
>JBGTHR010000146.1:0-4447 GCA_041746095.1 Gammaproteobacteria bacterium
ACCGGCGGCGGCATGTTCTATGATGGCAAGGATCTGTCCGAGCTGAAGCCTGAAGAGCGTGCCCGTGAAGGTGTGTTCCTGGCATTCCAGTATCCAGTGGAGATTCCTGGTGTCAACAATACATACTTCCTGAAGGCCGCCCTGAATGCCATGCGCGTGCATAAAGGTTTAGCCGAAATGGATGCCATGGATTTCATGCAGCATGCCAAGGATAAAATGAAGCTGGTGCATATGGATGAATCATTTCTCAAGCGTGCGGTAAACGTAGGTTTCTCCGGCGGCGAAAAAAAGCGTAACGAGATTTTTCAGATGGCCGTGCTGGAGCCTAGACTCGCATTGCTGGATGAAACCGACTCCGGTCTGGATATTGATGCCCTCAAGATTGTTGCCGACGGTGTCAACAGCCTGCGTAGCAAGGATCGTGCGGTGATTCTGGTGACTCACTATCAACGTCTGCTGGATTACATCGTGCCGGATTTTGTGCACGTATTGTCCGATGGAAAAATCATCAAGTCCGGCGACCGAAATCTTGCGCTGGAGCTGGAAGATCGGGGTTACAGCTGGGTGCTCGAGGAAGCCGCGTCCGCATGAGCGCCACTATGCCATTGGCTGATCATCCATTGATTGATCAATCTATGACTGAATTTGATGCGGTTCAAGCGCGTCTACCTGGCAATGGTGTTTCCTGGCTGGAGGATCTTCGCCGTTCCGCCATTCAGCAGTTTGCCACTTTGGGCCTGCCGACAACACGTGATGAGGACTGGAAATACACCAGTCTGCGTCCACTTGAGAAGTATGCCTTTGAAACCGCTGGAGAAACGTGCATCGGCCTGATGGAGGATGATCTTGGTCCTGCGCTGATGCCTCAAATGCCATCTCACCGCCTGGTCTTCATAAATGGACTCTACGCGCCGCAATTGTCTAAACCCGGGAAAGTGCAGGAAGGGATTCGAATCGGCAGTCTTGCACGCGCGCTACGCGATAATCCTGATGACCTTAAACTCCATCTGGGTCAAATTGCCAATAGCCACGCCAATGGTTTTGCCGCGCTCAATACCGCATTCATCAATGATGGGGCATATATACATCTTGCCAGGGGCAAAGCGGTAGAACAGCCTGTTCATCTGGTCTTTATTGCCACCCCTCACCAGAATCCCACCAGCTGTTATGCGCGCAATCTGATTGTGGCGGAAGCCAACAGCCAGGCCAAAATAGTTGAAAGCTATTTCTCCATGGGTGATTCCGTATATCTGACAAACTCGGTTACCGAGGCGGTGTTGCAGGACAATGCCCATATTGATCATTACAAGTTACAGCAGGAAAGCAGCAAGGCCTTTCATATCTCGACATTGCAGGTGCATCAGCAGCGCGATAGTCAATTTACCTCGCACTCAGTATCGGTGGGCGCCTCGCTTGCACGTAATGATATCAATGTGAAGCTGGATGCAGTCGGCGCCGACTGTATGCTGAACGGCCTGTATATCGCTAATGGCAGACAACATGTGGATTACCATACTCGTGTCGATCATTGTAAACCGCATGGCGCCAGTCATGAATTTTACAAGGGCGTGCTGGGTGGCCGCGCGCGAGCCGTATTCAATGGACGCGTGTATGTGCATCCTGATGCGCAAAAGACGGATGCTCAGCAGTCCAATAAAAATCTGTTGCTGTCAAAAGACGCCGAGGTGGATACCAAACCTCAGCTTGAGATCTATGCGGATGACGTCAAGTGCAGTCACGGCGCCACGGTAGGTCAGATGGACGAGACCATGCTGTTTTATCTGCGTACGCGCGGCATCGATCCGGATGTTGCCCGCGGCATGCTGACCTATGGCTTTGCCCACGACATCGTGGATCGCATGGACATAGAACCGATTCGCGATCGGGTTGAGACATTGTTGCTCAGCAATCTTCCGAACGCCGAGCAGATTCAGGCAATGCTATGAGTGCGGCACGGGAAAACATGCAACATATGAATGAGATATCCGCGCTGGATGTTGCCACATTGGATACAGTGACGGTTCGGCGTGATTTTCCGATTCTGCAGCAAACGCTTAAGGGTGGCCCGCTGATCTATCTGGATAACGGCGCCACCACGCAAAAGCCCGCTGTGGTGATTGATGCTGTCAGCCGTTTTTATCAGACAGACAATGCCAATGTGCATCGTGGTGTGCATGAACTCAGTCTGCGCGCCACGCGCAAGTTCGACGCCGTGCGCGAGCAGGTAAGAGCATTCCTGAACGCCAAAGATTGCAAGGAAATTATATTTGTCCGCGGCGCCACTGAGGCAATCAATCTGGTAGCCCAGGGTCATGGTCGAAAGTTTCTGAAAACCGGTGACGAGATTCTCATCACCGAGATGGAGCATCATTCCAATATCGTTCCCTGGCAGATGCTGTGTCAGCAGACCGGCGCGGAACTCAAAGTTGTGCCAATGAACGACGCCGGCGAACTGTTGCAGGACAAATTTGAGGAGCTACTGGGGCCGCGTACGCGAATATTCGGTATTACACATCTCTCTAATGCACTGGGTACAATCAATCCGCTACAGGACATGATTCGCAAAGTGCGCGAATTTGAGAATGTAATGGTTATTGTTGATGGAGCGCAGGCCGCACCTCATATAAAAGTGGATGTGCGGGCGCTGGATTGTGATTTTTATACGCTGTCCGGCCACAAGATCTATGCGCCCACGGGCATCGGTGTGTTGTATGGCAAACTTGACAGACTCAAGGACATGGATCCGTACCACGGCGGTGGCGACATGATTCGTCGTGTCTCCTTCGAAAAGTCAGAATATGCCGAACCACCGGCTAAATTCGAGGCGGGCACTCCGGATATCGGTGGCGTGATTGGTCTGGGTGCGGCACTGAGTTATGTCAATTCCATCGGACTGAATGTCATTGCCCAACATGAAACCGATTTACTGGACTATGCCACTGAATCAGTCAGCAGTATCGACGGGCTAAATATCATTGGTACAGCCAAAAACAAGGCGAGCATCCTGTCATTTACTCTGCGGGGCGCTCATGCCCACGATATCGGCACCATTATGGATTCGATGGGTATTGCCATTCGCGCCGGGCATCACTGCGCCATGCCTGTTATGCAGCATTACGGTGTCGCGGCAACCTCACGCGCTGCGTTTGCAATTTACAATACTCGCGCCGAGATTGATGCGCTGGTATCGGGCATACACAAGGTCAAGGAGGTATTGGGTCGATGAGTGATCTGCGTGATCTGTACGAGGAAGTTATATTGGAACATAACCGCAATCCACGTCACTATCCGAAAAGACCGGAGGATGCTAATCGTGAGGCATACGGGTTTAATCCCCTGTGCGGCGATGAATTTCATGTCTATCTTACAGTCAAAGATAATGTCATTCAGGATATAGGTTTTGACGGTGCAGGGTGCGCAATTTCAACCGCCTCAGCATCGTTGATGACCGATGCCATCATTGGCAAGACCACGGAAGAGGCCGAAAAATTGTTCAAGGAGATGCATGTATTTCTCACGGATGAAAACCGGGATGATATTACTCCCAGTGTGGGCAAACTCTCGGTGCTGGGTGGAGTCAAGGAATACCCCATGCGCGTCAAATGCGCAACACTTGCCTGGCATACCTTGCACGCTGCGATAGAAAATAAAGAGGATACAGTCAGTACAGAATGACTGGAGGTGGCTTATGGCAAAGATTACTGATTGGTTGAATAAGGCTCAGTCGGGCGAAAGAATCGACGCCGAGGCGCTTAAGCAGAAAATTATCGATGATGCCCTGCGGCAGGTCTTCGATCCCGAGATTCCGGTGAATATTTATGACCTTGGGCTGATTTATAACATCGATGTTGCCGAGGATGGCGTCGTGGAAGTCGATATGACTTTGACTGCGCCCGGATGTCCTGTGGCGCAGACGTTTCCACAAACCGTGCAGGATGCGGTAAGCAACGTTGATGGAGTGGTCGCCGCTCATGTTGAGCTGGTATGGGAGCCGCCCTGGACACAGGAGCGCATGTCTGATGAGGTAAAACTGCAACTCGGTCTGTTGTGACAGACTGGGTGGACGTCGCTCCCGTGGATGCATTCGAACCGGGCAGCTGGAAGACGGTGGAAGTCGATGACGTGTTGATCGCCGTGTTTAATCTTGACGGTGAGTTTTATGCCATCGAAGATACCTGCACGCACGATGGAGGAACTCTGACAGGAGGGTGCATCGAAGGTGACGAGATCGAATGCCCACGCCACGGCGCTCGATTCAATATCAAAACCGGTGAAGTGCTTTCACCTCCCGCCTATGATGATGTTGATATATTACCGGTGCGTCTTCAATCAGGCATGGTGCAAGTCCGGGATGATCGCTGGGATTGACTCGGGAAATATCAGACTGTCTGTACCACTGCAATTTGATTCCAAAGCTTCTTGATTGTGACCTAGCGAGGAGTCTATA
>JBGTHR010000147.1:0-10812 GCA_041746095.1 Gammaproteobacteria bacterium
CAAAGAAATATGGCATCCCGGTGTCACAGAATAAATAACCGTTACAACACCCTTCATATATAAATCCTGCAGGTCACAATCCCGGCACTGCCCGTTATTGGGTTATTCCCGTAACTACTCATTCAATATCTCTGTGAGAGCACGGCAGCACTGCTTCACTATAACGATACATTTTGTTTCAGGGCATCGTTATGATGCGACATTATCGTATTTGTTGATAAACGTTTTTGCTTTCTCTTATAAGCATTGACTTATTACAGCAACCTGCACTAAGCCCTGATTTACGTTACCGGGCACGTTGATTTAATAGTAAACATATGACAAATCCCAAACACAGATATACCAGTATGGCATAAAACCTGCTGAAACTTCCTCCTGAGAATTGCACTTGTTACGCCATTTTGTGCCTGCCTCATTATCCGATACTTGCGGCTTACTTGTAATTTCGGGATAAAGTCATGCCAGATCCTCTCATTGAGAGCGCGACATTAGAGATTCAGCTGGGCTTTCGCCTGCAATGGGAGGCGAGTATCGATGCTTATATTCTATTGTATCCGGGCGGACTTGAGACTCTGGACCGTTTAGCAACTGAGATCCTGATCTGCTGTGATGGCGCCCACACTCTCAATGATATCGTCAATGAACTCAAGACGCGCTTTCCAGGGGATGAAGCACGTTCACGGATATATGAATTTATTAGTGCCGCGTATCAAAATGGCTGGATAGTGATGCATTAATGGGCTCGCTACAACAATTCATTTTCAACACAAATAGCGGCGTCAATATTGTGACCATAGCCTATCGAAGACTCAGGCCGGTCTTTTGATCAGACGAACCAGCCCACGTTGAGGATCATAACCCAGCACGGCCAGAACAAAAAAAACGATCAGGCAACCAGTCACGACTGCGAATGAGACCGCATTGAATTGCCCATACATGGCGAATCGAATCAGTTCTACGACATGGGCAAACGGATTGAATCGCGCCAATTGATATACGACCTCGGCCCCCGATTCCTCAAGTTTCCACAGCGGATACAGTGCGGAAGATATAAAGAACATCGGGAAAATCACAAAATTCATAGTGCCGGCAAAATTTTCCAGTTGTTTGATATAGACCGACAATAACAACCCGAGAGCTCCCAGCATCAACCCTCCCAGTATCAGCGCCGGTAATGCATAAAGCCACCCAGACCATGGCAGCTCGACCTTGAACAGTACGCACACCAGCAGGAATGCATAGGCCTGCAGAACGGACAGTAGCGTTCCTGCGGCAAGTTTACAGAGCAGCAGGTACCAGCGCGGCAACGGTGCGGTTAAAAGCAGGCGCATTATTCCCATCTCCCGGTCATAAACCATCGACAGCGAGGACTGCATCCCGTTAAACAGCAGGACCATTCCCAGCAGGCCCGGGGCAATGTATACCTGATACTCAATGTAGGTGTTATACGGTGGAATAATCGAGACGCCGAAGACATTCTGGAAACCCACGGCAAATACAATCAGCCAAAGCGAGGGCCTGACCAGCGCCGAAAACAGCCGGCCACGCTGCTGCAAAAACTTGGTGACCTCGCGCACCGTTACGGCCTGCATTGCCTGTATTGCGTGTGTCAGTCTCATCTGAAACTAGTTCTTTGAAAACGCGCAGGCAGAATCTTTTTGATCCGCCCCCAGAGTATCGAGATTATTGGTCGTGTGCAGAAAGCCATCGAAAGGCGCGCTGTCTATGACCCAGTTGTAAGTAGTTAGAAGGATTGGTTGTCGCAGCTGATTATCCCAGGACCGGTACGAAAGCCGCTTACCCTTGAATCCATCTAGTACGATGTCCGGACCACGCATATAGTCCACCAATTTATTAAAGTCTGAACTGCTTGTGCGCACCACCGCTTCCACGATCGTCTTGACCGCAATCCATGCCGCCCAGTCGTAGCCTGTCATTGGGCGTTCTGCATGTTTCGTAAACCGTCCGTTGAGCTGCGGCGCCCCAAATCGATCAAATGACCAGTGCCACCAATCCGGAACCAGCCCCGCGCTGCCTGCAACCGGGCGCGGTTTTTGTGTCTGATACGGCACGCTGCGTGCGAACTCACCCTCGCTATCCAGCACAATCACAGCGTCATAGTCCTCGTTGGCCGTCAGCAGGGAAATATTATTCTGACTGCGGTTTCTCGGATCGCGGCCCAGAACAAACTCACGCGCATCCATAAGTTCCAAACCAAAGCGTTTGGCGCTTCCCTCAAGCGATTCCAGCAGGGCGCTGTCACCCGGTTTTGGTCCCTTCAACACCAATACCTCACGCCACTTTCGCGATACCAGGAACTGTCCCAGGGCATCCGTTAACATGGCATCACTGGGCGCCGTGTGCATCAGGTGAGGCTGGCATTGCTGCTGTCTCAGCGTATTATCAGTGGCGCCGATATTAAACAGCAGCACATTCATATCACGCGTGGCCTTTGCAAGTGCTGACACATCATCCGCAGGCAGATCCAGAAGAATCAGCTGTATGCCCTGCTCGTTAAAGGACTTGACGGCAGGCTCCAGCGCACCCCTGGCGGAGACGCTCTGACGCTTCAGTTCAAATTTAACGCCTGCCGCTGAACCCGAAAATCGGGATTCCTTAATCGCGACCTCGGCGCCTGCATAGGGCCGGCCCCAGGGCTGTGCCTGATAGCGCGCATCCATGCGTTCTTCAATGTAACGCGAATCATCCTCCAATTCGAGATAACCTATAACCAGCGTTTTTTCATCACAATAAGCTGTTGACAGTGACAGCATTATCCATAAAAAAAGAATATAACTTGGTCGTTGGACAGCCATCAGTTAGTCGTCCAAAACGACGGTATAGGGGACTCGGCCGACAGGTACGGATTGCCTGACCTTGAGGCTTGCAGTGTCTACTATTGACATGTCATCGCTCAGGCCATTGGTGACGTACAGCGTCTCCTCATCCCGGCTGAGCGTGAGTCCCCAGGCTCGCCGCCCAACCAGGACATAATCCTCTACCTCACGGCTTGCTACGTCAACAACAGCAACATGGTTGGCGCGGCCCAGAGTGACATAGGCCGTTTTACCATTGCGCGTCATAGTCATGCCCACCGGAGTGATATCGTCCTTACGAAACCCTTTCGGCTCGAAGACTATCTCATTATTAACCTCGTTTGTCTCAGTATCAATGAGACTGACACTCCCGCCCAGCTCATTTGACACCCACAGTTCCTGACCATCGGGAGTCAGAGCAAACCGGCGCGGCCTGTTTCCCACCAGAATATTGGCGCGTAATTCCCAACTTTGAGTATCAATCACATGAACCAGATTCGCGACCTCGGATGCCACATAGACAGTCTTGCCATCGGGCGTCGCCAATACACCTTCCGGTTCCTCCCCCACCTCGACCTGGGCTATGATCTTTTTGCTGGTTAGATCGAATGCCGTCAGCAGGCCATCGTCTTCATTTGAGACATACAGTAGCTTGCCATCGGGACTGAGATCAAAACGCTCAGGATCTTCGCCGACATCCAGTGAATCAATCACCTCAAGTTTTTCCACATCGATGACATCAATGCTGTCCCCATCCCCACAGGCCACATACAGCAGGCTGTAATCGGGATTAAACTCCATTCCACGTGGACGTTCCGCGGTCTTTATATCCGTCACTTTCTTTAATGACTTGCTGTCAAGGACGGTGACGATATGATCCTTCTCGCTACTGATAAACAGATAACCTGTCTCCTTTGCAGACAACGGCGAAACAACACTGAAGGCCATAAAGATAAATACTAACAAGGTTGCATATATTTTCATTTCTCAATCAACTCCGTTGTTTTGCCTGATACCTGTTAACTGCAGAAATGCATCGGACAAATCCGCTTCCTCAGCGAGTTCCCTCAATGCCTCGGGAGTACCTCGCGCGATGCACTTCCCCTGATGCAGAATGACGATGTGGTTGGCGCGTTCAGCCTCGTCCACCAGATGCGTGGCCCAAAGCACCCCCATATCGCGCTTTTCGCAAAGTTCATGCACATAGTCCAGCAATGATCTACGTGACGCTGGATCCAGCCCTACCGTCGCCTCATCCATGAGTAGCAGATCCGGCTCATGCAACAATGCGCGCGCAAGTTCGACCTTGCGCCGATTGCCGCCACTCAGATTTCTACACACGGTCTCCGTATCCTGCGCCAGACCTAGTCTGTCGAGTTCCTGCCGTATACGCTCTGACAGTGTGCTGCGGCGCATACCATGCAGGCGCGCATGAAAACGCAGATTGGCGGAGACTGTCAGATCGAGATCCAGCGTCGGCTGCTGGAACACGATACCCAACCGTGAAAGTGCTGCCTCCGGTTTGAGTCGAATATCTTTGCCATTCACCCCTAAACTGCCTGCATCCGCCGCAAACAAACCGCTCAGCAACTGAAAAAGCGTCGTCTTGCCGGCCCCATTGGGGCCTAGCAGTGCAACAAACTCTCCGGCAGCCACCGCCAGTGAGACAGTGGACAGCGCCAGTAGCGCACCATACGATTTACTCACCTGGTCAACAGACAGGGCAGCCGACTCATCTTCTATAGTATGCTTCATGGAATTTGGTATGTTTCAATCCAGTCAGACATGGATCTCACCATGGGTTGAAGAATTCACGGCCTGAACTCCGGCATGTCCTGACAGGATTTCCGGATGCTCGCGGATTATGCTGTCATGCAATGCAGAAACCGCGCTGTCATCCAGATGACGTGGCCTGGGAATATCAATTGGCATATCCAGAACCACGCCGGCAGGACTGCCGGAAAGAAATAAAACCCGGTCGGCCAGTGACAGCGCCTCGCGTAAATTATGCGTCACAAACAGCACTGTAGCACGGGATTCCCGCCAGAGTTTCAGGAGCAGCGTATGCAGTCTCGCAGCAGTGGGCGCATCCAGTGACACAAATGGCTCATCCATCAGCAACAGGGCGGGTTGCATGATAAAGGCCCGGGCCATTGCGACACGGCGTTGCATACCTCCAGAGAGCTGGCCCGGAAATGCATTCTCTACGTCAACCAGCTCAACATCACGCAACGCATGGCGGGCCACCTCGATGCTATTTTCCGCTTTAAGCACCAGACGGAGATTCTCCAGCACAGTCAACCAGGGCATCAGGCGCGGATCCTGAAATATAAATCCGATGCGGGCCGGCTGTGCATTGTTGACGTGCAAGAGGCGATCCTGATAGCGAACCTCACCCTGCAGATCCCTGTCCAGACCGCTGATGATATTCAGCAGTGTGCTCTTACCGGCGCCTGAAGGCCCTACTATGGCAACAAATTCACCAGAATCCGCCGTAAAGTTTAGATCCTTGAGAATCGCAACCCGGCTGCCGGGATAGGACTTGTGTATGACTCGCACCTCAAGCCCGCTCATGTTCGCCACCTCACCAGGCGCCTTTCCAGCGGACGCATGAAAACGGCCTCTGCCGCCAGGACCACAGCAGCGAAGGCCAGTGTATAGGCCAGGATAGAGGTTATATCAAAGAACTGAAAATAGGTCCCCAACTGAAACCCCACGCCATCACTACGGCCCAGCAACTCTACGACCAGGACGATCTTCCAGATCAATGCCAGACCGCTTCGCGCGGCCGCTATCAGATAGGGATACAACTGAGGCAGGTACACCTGCCTCAGTGTGCGCCAGCCTGACACCTGAAACACTTCGGCTACCTGCATCAGCTGGCGATCCACCGCACGTGCGCCCTCACGAACCGTAACCACTACAGTAGGTATTTTATTCAAGGCTACTGCGATGACAGCAGCCACCTCATTAAGACCAAACCAGATGTAACATAAAAAGATCGTGACCAGAGCAGGGATATTAAGGGCCAGCACCAGGACGCCATCAAGCGTTGCGTCCAGACGTTGAAAACGACCCATGATGATACCGATGGCGGCGCCGATAGCCATGGCGATAGCGAAACTGGCGGCCACACGCGCCAGCGTAATCCCCAGATGATGCAGTAATTGTCCTACGGTCAGGAATTCCCATAATCTGTACAACACGGTGAGTGGCGTGGGAAACAGGGGTTCAGCCACCAGCGCTGCAATGACTTGCCAGGCGAGCATAAATCCCGCCAGTGACAGAAACCGCAACCAGGAGTCGGTCAATTGCGCCACTGGCAGCCGTTCAACGATTCATAGTATGAAATTATGCGAAAAACGAATCCGATCGAATACATTCGATTACTCGAGCGGCCGATTTTAGTCCTAACCGGATGTAGCATCATTGCGACGAATTCTCAATATTGAGTCCAGGCTCAATTCTGAAGCCTGTCCAGAATGTTCCCTCGCTCAACTCCTTGCCTTTACCAACCAGTTCAGGGCCACCTTCCTGTGCAAGAACTTCATACATCTTTCGAGCAGCCTCGATTTCATTCTCCCCAAAGACATGAGGAATGCCTTTTTTATAGGCCTCTTTGATGACAAGCAATGTGGCGTCATCGCTTACATTGACTAGCGGACGGATTCGCTCCCATTCCTCGTCAGATTCCGCCAGGATGAGTTTTGCAGCATAGGTGGCGCGCAGAAAGCCCGTCAATTGTTGACGATGTTCGGCAGCCCAGCTCTCATCGAAGACCCAACCAATCAGTGGTACAGATGCGTTTATCCCGAGGGCCGACAATACTTCCTCGACATCAATCAGCGGCGCCATACCGGCAGCCTCTAGCCGCGCACCGTAATGCCAGTAATTCAGCACGGCATCAAGATCTCCTTTCAGCGCCAGCTCATTGAGCAGCGGTGGCGCTGCGAAGCTGGGCTTGACGAAATCTCTGAGATCTTCCTGCTGAGTCTTGCGGCTGTAAGCACGCATTAACAACCAGCTCTTGTCCACCGGACCACCCGCTACACCCATTCGATGACCGTCCAGATCAGAAAATTTACGAATGCCCTTATTTGGCCATACCACTATGGAACCCGTAGCCAGCGAATAAGGCACGAAGGTATAGTCCCGCCCTTCTGATCGCTGCCGCGAGACCCACAGCCAGTCACTGACAATGACGTCCACGGCGCCACCCTGAATCGCCACATTCGTAGCACTCTTGGAGGCCAGGGGTATGACCTTGAACTCCACTCCCTCCTTTTTGGCAAGGCCGTGAGTCTTGACGACATCCAGTTCCCAGTTGACGGTTCCGAATTGCAGCACACCGACTCGCAGCGGTTCCGAATCGCTCTCAGCATAGACAGTAGTTATTGCTGCGAACGCTATCAGCATACCGAAAAGCCAGATACGCATCGCACCTGTGACCAGTGGCCCAGTCAGCAAGACTCGGAATCCGTAGATCCCTGAATGATTGTTAATAATTGATTTAATTTGCATATATAGAATCGCTAATTGTCTCGGTGACAGTATGAGGGTTTATGTCCAGCGGACAGGCGGATGATGAACAAGGCATGCAAAAGTCTGACCAATTAAATCGAATACAGTTTAATGCAGGCTAGCTGTGCTGATTTTACACTTATCGGCAACAAGCTTTAACTCCACTTTCAAGCCAGACTGTAGCGCCCAAACGTACCAGTCGATCAGAATACTAGTGATACTTTCAGACTGCAAAAACACGGGAGGCTGCCATCTGGTTCAGGATATGGCATAATTCGAAAAGGTTTGAACACCTGATCGCTCCATTTAAAGTGTTTGACTTTTCCGACTCAGTTAACCGGGGGCGAAAACTGAATCACGTGCGCTTGTGCTGCTTAGCTTGCACACAAACCAAATCACATACTATACAGGCGCTTACTCTACTAACATGAAACAGGCAATCCAATACAAGAATCTACTGTTAGACAATCAGCTTTGTTTCGCATTGTATGCAGCCACACACGCAATTACCCGTGCGTATCGATCACGACTCAGCCAGTATGGACTAACGTACTCGCAATATCTGGTGTTACTGGTTCTGTGGGAAACCGACAAGCTGACAGTCAAGCACATTGCACAAAGCCTCAAACTGGATTCAGGCACGCTTACTCCGCTACTTAAACGGCTTGAGAATGCTGATCTGATCAGCAGAGTACGCAGCCAGCAGGATGAACGTGAACTGATTATCGGCCTGACTACGGCCGGGAAAAGACTCAGGCACAAAATTGCCGGACTACAAAAAGAAGTAGCCTGTGAAACCGGTCTCAAGATTAAAGAGTTTGAAGAACTCAAAAAGACTCTTAATCGCCTGACTGAAACTATCTCAACCCGCCAGGATAGCGATAGTGAGGCAGCCTAATATGCGGCCTTATCGTCCGGCCAAAGTAATGCGTCAGAGTAAAATTCACTAGGGTAATCCGCTCGGCTCTTCATCACTACCCTCATTTATCCCTTCAAACAGAATAGTGGAAAGATAACGCTCACCCGTATCGGGCAGCATGGCGAGAAGCACTGAACCCTGCGGCGCAGTTTCGGCGGCCTTTCTTGCAGCGGCGAACGTACCCCCTGAGGAGATGCCGCAGAAGATCCCCTCCTTCATAGCGAGTTCCTTCGCTGTATCTATCGACTCAAAGTCACTCACGGGAACGATCTCGTCATAAAGAGTATGGTCCAGGTTTTTCGGAATAAAATCTTGCGTCCAGCCCTGAATCTTGTGCGGCTGCCACTCTTTACCTGACAATAACGCAGCACCCTCAGGCTCAGTGGCAATGATTTTAATATCGGGGCGTGCAAGCTTGAGAATGCTACCGGCGCCAGTGAGCGTACCTCCGGTGCCGTAACCCGTGACCCAATAGTCCAGCTGACGCCCTGCAAAATCACGCAGAATCTCCGGGCCGGTAGTATTGCGGTGATACTCCGGATTGGCCGGATTTTCGAACTGGCGTGACAAAAACCAGCCGTTTTCGCTGGCTAATTGCTCGGCCTTATTTACCATTCCGCTGCCACGCTCAGCAGCAGGCGTCAGGATGACCTTCGCGCCAAGCGCGCGCATGAGCTTGCGTCTCTCAACGGAGAAGCTGTCGGACATGACCGCAACAAATGGATAGCCCTTGACGGCGCAGACCATGGCCAGAGCAATTCCTGTATTACCGGAGGTCGCCTCAACCACTGTCTGCCCGGAGCAAATTGTCCCCCGCCGCTCCGCATCTTCAATGATGGCGATCGCAAGCCGATCCTTGACAGACGAGAGTGGACTGAAGAACTCGCATTTGACGTACATTGTCACGTGCTCGGGAGCCATACGGTTGATTTTGACTACAGGTGTGTTGCCGATTGTGCCCAGTATGTTGCCGTGTATCATTTTCAATTCGCTAATTTAAAGTACACACTAATAATAGGACAAAGTGAGCGGCATATTGAAATTTAAGCACCGGTAACACGCTTAAAATCCTGCAAGCACGATCTTACCTTTTGCCTTGCCACTCTCAAGCACCACATGGGCGCGCTTCAGGTTCTCGGCGGTAATCTTGCCGAAATGCTCGCCAAATGTCGTCCGCAGAATGCCCGCATCGACGAGCGCCGCCGCCTCGGTAAGTAGTTGATGCTGTGCGATCATATCAGCCGTGCCAAACAGCGAGCGCGTAAACATCAGCTCCCAGTGCAGGGACAGGCTCTTGGTCTTGAGCAGATTGATATCCAGCGAGGGCGGATCGTCGATCAGTGCAAGTTTACCCTGTGGCGCCAGAGATTCGACAATCTCATGGAAATGCGCATCGGTATGGGTAAGACTCGCTACATGTGTGACTTCGGCAATCCCGATACGTTTTAACTCCTTGGATAACGGCTTACTGTGGTCGATTACATGATGTGCACCGAGAGCATAAACCCAGTCCATCGTCTCCTTGCGCGATGCGGTGCCGATGACAGTCAGGGCAGTCAAGCGGCGGGCAAGTTGCGTTAGGATCGAACCCACGCCCCCGGCCGCGCCGATAATTAATAATGAATCCTTGCTGGCGCCTTTACCTGGTGGCACACGCAGACGCTCGAACAGCAGCTCCCACGCAGTGATAGTGGTCAATGGCAAGGCGGCAGCCTGGGCGTAATCCAACGAGACTGGTTTTTTACCGACGATGCGTTCATCCACCAGATGAAACTCGGCATTGCTTCCCGGCCTGTCAATCGCGCCCGCATACCAGACCTCATCGCCAGGTTTAAAAAGCGTTACATTAGGACCTACAGATTCAACAATACCGGTAACATCCCAGCCCAAGACCTTTATCTCGTCGGGCTGTGGCGTGTATTTCTTACGAATCTTGGTGTCGACCGGGTTAACGGATACCGCCTTTACGCGCACCAGTACATCACGATCCGAGGGCTCAGGATTCGGCAACTCGACATCGATTAACGAGTCGGAGTCCGAGATAGGTAATGATTTACGATAACCTACAGCCTTCATGATTGTTCCTCTTTATGCGGAATTAATAACTGCATGTTGTGTGTCACTTTGTTATTTATTTCTCTGAGAATACAATGCTCACCAAACATGCTACGACTTGTTGAGTCTGGCGAGCACCTCTTTTGCGACACCAGCTGATGATGCTGGATTCTGGCCGGTAATCAGGTTTCCATCGGCAATCACATGCGATTGCCAGTCATCCGCCTTACTGTACATACCCCCCATTTTTTTCAGGTCGTCTTCCACCAGAAAAGGCGTCACTTTGCTCAGGCCTACTGCCTCCTCTTCTGAATTCGTAAAACTGGTGACCTTTTTACCTTGCACTAATGGCCGCCCGTCCCGGTTTTTTGTGCGATGGAATACTGCAGGGGCATGGCATACCGCGGCAACCGGTTTGCCGCTGGCATACAGTGTTTCAATCAAGCTGATGGAATTCTTGTCCTCAGACAGATCCCATAATGGGCCATGCCCGCCGGGATA
>JBGTHR010000148.1:0-6246 GCA_041746095.1 Gammaproteobacteria bacterium
ACATCAATCATCTCAAGCAAATATAGTGAGTATGAAATGTTATCTTCGTAAACCACGGCCCATTAAAGAACCCATCAGGCCACCAGCAATATTTTCTTCGCCTGGTTGAGTTTGCTGGCGAGATAAACTGAACCACCCCGATCCGGGTGGAGCCGTTGTATCAGACGGCGATGTGATGCGATGATGTCTTCACGGCTGGCGTCCTCGGCCAAGCCGAGAATGTCATAGGCCTCCTGCAAAGTCATTTGACTGTTGGAAGAAGGGGAGTGCGGTGTTCCCTGCGAGGCTTGCCTGTCACGCCATTCTTCGCCATAAGCCCTGTCCAGATAGGCGTTTAGCAGGGATGCCGACTCATCGTCCTGCGCCAGACATTGTTCAAACAGGTCAGTCAATTGATCCAGATCCAGGCTGGCCAGTGTCTTACCGGCAAATGCACCCTTCAAGACGGCGCCAGACATCTCGCCGCTCTCATGATCCAGAGACATGCGTATGATTTCTGTCTGAACCGTCGAACCCTGATTGCGCGAGGCGCTGGATGAATGACCCCTCGATTGAAACTTGTTATAGAGCTGCTGAAACATCGGCAGCATATTGACCAGGCCCATGATTCTGCGGGCCATGGGTAGCAGGGCGCCGATGACAGCAAACATCCATGGCGCGCGGCCCATGGCTACCAGAACAATCAGCCCGATGCCCGCCGCAATACCGGCGTAGCGCCAGTGCGCACTTTTCGGTTGTTTGATTAGCCATTTGTACGAGATATAGACCACTACAACAATGGCAAGATAGAGGATCACGCGCATAGAGTTTATTCGTGATGTATCTGCCGCGTAAGCCTGAGGACTTCCTGTCCCTTGCCTCTGCTGTAGTCCTGCAATGCGCGTTCGCCACCGGCGGCATACACCGCTACAGCGCCCAGTAGCTCCTTTAATTGTTGTGCACTGTTGCCATCAAAGCTGCAACAGGCGCCGTGCGTGAGCTGGGCAATCTTCTCGAATAATTTCCGAGTCGCCGGATCATACCCTTCCTGAAACATGAATACGCGTGTTCCAAACATGCCCAGCTTGCCAGCCTCCTGAGCAAGCAGCCGTGAGTCCTCTTCGACACAATCGCCAATAAATATCAGTGCGTTGACTTGCTGGTCTGCAGTTTGTTTCAGGGTATGCCTCAGGATTTTATGAATTTGCGTGAGTCCGCTGCGGCAACGTACTTCAGTCATTAGTGCGAGTAATTGTCGTGAACTGGAAGACCAGGCAGAAGTATGGAATTCACCCTGTCCCCGGTAATAGCAGAGTTGTACAGCAAGCCCGCCTAATGCCGTTGTCTGCTCGAACATCTCCGCCTGTATATGCGATGTCTGTTCCCAGGCAGGTTCGCGGCTGCCCGTGGCATCCATCGCAAAAATCAACCGACCGGCAGTATTTGAAGTCTTGACTAGCGGTGTAGCTGCGACCTTGCTTAAAAAGGTATCAACTTCGCTTGAGGAAGAATTCTTTTGTATGGATTTGCGATTAGTCATAACAGTCAGGTGTATTATGCGTGCTGTGTGTGAATGATCCCCTGCTCAAGCAGGAAGTCATAAAATGCTTCCCAGATGTGCTCTTTCTGTTCAATCAGCAGGTGGTCACCATCATCATACAATTGCAAGTGAACTTTATCACAGCACTGATCTACCCACTCCTGTACGAATTTCCAGGCAAACAGGGCATCCTGTTTACCTTGAGCCACCAGACTGGGAATGCAGTAATCATTCGCAAGCTGGCTAGCAGTATAGACCTGCAGGTCTGCGACGAATTCCCAGTTAAGCTCACGGTCAACTCCGCGGTGCATGAATTTTAGAATACCGGTTTTCCGCCAGTTTTGCGCATTATCGCCGGAGCGCACAAATGCTGCGACTGTCATATTGAGTGCGGGTGAAAGATAAAGACCGGCGATAATCTCATCTTTGTTTTTAGCTGCATGCCATAAGCCGGTAATGGCGCCCATTGATGTTCCAATGATAATGATTTTGGAGAAGCCTATTGACCTCAGATAATGATGCACAAGTGCTGTGTCAGCCAGATTTCGCGTCAGCGTCAGCTCACTGAACAGCCCACCAGAGCCGCCATGACCCTGAAAATCAAAGGAACAATAGGTCAAGCCAGCCGCTAATACCTGTTCACGAAAATATTCAGCCTTGTCACTACACTTGTTCGTGCCAAAACCATGCAGATATAACACGCAGTATGTGTCATTTTGGGTTTGATTAATCGGCTTCTGAAAATGCACTTCAACATGCGAGGCTGGTTTGCCGTCGCTCAGAACAGGCAGGATGACACGTTCATTCATGGGTTAACATAGATTGCAGTAAGGTTATGAATAGTTCAGTGATGCAATTCTACCGGCTTGATAGAGCGATCCAAGATAAAGTCTACGTTTTCTGCTTAAATTATCGATAGTTTTTCCGGATAGCTCAATTTGTTTAAGACCGTCCATAATTCTATAACCTTCATTTTATAACTGTTGGCAGGAGGATCACCATGTGTCCGATACCAGACTCATCCGGTTTTGATAAAAAGCGTGCCGATGCCTTTGCAGACCGACTAGTCAATACGCTGAATGACGGTGCGCTGTGCCTGATGATTTCGATTGGTCACCGTACCAGTCTGTTTGATGCCCTCAATGATATGCCGGCAGCCAGTAGCCGCGAGATTGCCGAGCGGGCAGGGCTGAATGAGCGCTATGTACGAGAATGGCTAGGCGCTATGACAACCAGTGGCGTTCTGGAGTTCGATTCCGACCAGGGTAGCTATCACCTGCCGCCCGAACATGCCGCGTTTCTGTGTCGCAAGTCCAACGCGGACAACATCGCGGTATTCGCTCAGTACATACCCCTGCTGGGTTCCATCGAAGATGATATCGTTGAATGCTTTCACAATGGGGGTGGCGTACCGTATGCGCGTTACCCACGCTTTCATGCTGTCATGGCGGAAGACAGTGGTCAATCCGTGCTCTCATCACTCTTCGAGCATATCCTGCCGTTGGCGCCGGGACTGATAAATCAGCTTGAGCAAGGAATTCGCGCGCTGGATGTTGGCTGCGGAAGTGGACGGGCTCTAAACATGATGGCCGAACATTATCCTAAGAGCGAATTTGTCGGCTACGACCTTTCCCGGCAGGCGATATCCATCGCGTGTGATGAGGCCGAGAGCAAGGCGCTTAGGAATGTGAGTTTTGAGATTCGTGATCTAAGTGATTTTGATGTGACTGCTGAAGATCAGGCGTTCGATTTCATCACCACCTTCGATGCCGTTCATGATCAGGCGAAACCGCGCGCACTGCTCAAAGGCATCCACCGTTCACTCAAGTCCGATGGTATCTATCTGATGCAGGACATTCATGGCTCCAGTCATTTGCAGAACAATATGAATCATCCCATCGGCACGCTGTTATATACAATATCGTGTCTGCATTGCATGACAGTCTCGCTGGCCCAGGGTGGCGAGGGCCTGGGCGCCATGTGGGGCCGGGAGCTTGCTGAAGAACTGTTACGCGAGGCTGGATTCACGAGTGTCAAGGTTCACCGGCTTGAGCATGATTTTCAGAATGACTATTACGTGATTACCAAAACCTGAGAGTTTTGTGCCGATAGTGTTGGCCAGGATAAGCGTCAGCATTCCCGGCGCCGCTATTCAAAATGAAATAAAGAAAATTTTGCCGGTCTTTTTGGTCACTGATAACTGAAGCCTGTATGATCAGTGCATATTGAAAGTCTGAATCGATCCTGATCACCAGAAATAATGAAATATCTCTATCAAGTCTTGGAGCAGCGCGTCGTTGAGTGGCGAGCCGATGAATACCCACACAATGACTATCCTGCAATAAGAGAATTGCTGGAGTATGCGCATGAAGATAATGGCTCATTACGTTTTTTACGTTCCGCGCAGTTTAAGGCATTGGAAGTCTACTGGTATCTGCGGCTGGTATTGAACACGCCAACAATTCCAGCGCTTTATAAGCATCTTTTTCCAGGTACTGCCGAGCGGCTCCGTTCGATGGGTATTTCCTCACAGTTATTCGAGGAGGCGGATTACAATCTTGACGCATTGATTGAACGCATCTGCAACGACAGCTCGTTCGTGCGCCTGCACCGGCTGGAAAGTCTGCGTGAGACCTTCACTCTGAATTACCCGAGTTATATTCTTGCCCTTGCGATGGGTGCGGGCAAGACGATTCTTATGGGTACTATCGCCGCGACTGAATTTGTGATGGCGCAAGAGTATCCAAACGGTCCATTCGTGAAAAACGCCCTGATCTTTGCTCCGGGGAAAACCATCATTGAATCCTTGCGCGAGATCGCGGATATTCCATTCGAACGCATTCTGCCAGCGCGTATGCTTGGCCCGTTTGCCGCCACACTCAAGCTCACGTTTACTCGCGATGGCGAGAAAGAACTACCGGTAGTTATGGGCAGTGACTGGAATCTCATTGTCACAAATACAGAAAAGATACGCATTCAAAGGCCCAACAAGAAGGCCGGGAATCCGAATCAATTCCTTTTGAAGCTAAATGACAAAACCGATCATGACGCAGATATAGCAAATCTCCGCCTGCAGGCGATCGCCTCATTGCCGAATCTGGCTATCTTCTCGGATGAGGCGCATCACACCTATGGTCAAAAACTGTTGGGCAAATGGAGAAATAATCCAGAGACCGGCGAACTTGAATTCATTGAGCAGGGCATCAAAAAAGTGCGGCGCACGGTGGACTACCTTGCGCAGGAGACCAGTCTCATGGTCGTCGTGAATACTACCGGGACACCGTATTTCGAGCGTCAGCCACTTCGTGATGTCGTAGTCTGGTACAGCCTGGGGCAGGGCATTCACGATGGTGTGCTCAAGGAACTCACAAATAATATTCAGGTATTTGATCTGGATGAGTCGAATACCGAGCCACTGGTTAATCGTATTATCTCGGATTTTGTGCAGACATATTGGCAAGTAGCATTACCCGATGGCGCGCCTGCCAGACTGGCGCTGTATTTTCCCAATACAGAGAGTCTGGATGCGCTTCGTCCCGCCGTGGAGTCAGCTCTGGCGGCTAACGGCCTGGATACCTCCAGTGTGATCAGTGTCCACAGCAAGGTCAGTGAAGAAGTGAGACGTGAGTTTCACTGCATCGCGCATGACTCTACTTCGCCCTACCGAGTCATCTTGCTGGTCAATATGGGAACCGAAGGCTGGAATTGCCCCAGTTTGTTTGCATGCGGTCTGGTGCGCCAATTGAAATCGAGCAACAACTTTGTGTTGCAAGCGGCGACACGCTGCCTGCGTCAGGTGCCGGGAAACTTACTGCCGGCGCGCGTGTATGTCTCTAAAGGCAACAAATCGGTCCTGCAAAAGCAGTTGGAAGAGACTTACGGCACCAGTATCGAGGAATTGAATCAAGAAATTACCGAGCGTGTGGAAGAGGAGATCGTGCTGAGGAAAACCGATTTGCCGCCGCTACTAATCAAAAAGAAGATCCTGCGTTATAGGCGCAAACCAGAACTACAGACATCCAATGCGCTAAATCTCAAGGTTCCCGATGAAGTGCGAGAGCCTCAGGGCACGGTATCTACCTGGACACTGGTTGAATCACCCAGAGGAAAGGTAAAGCTTGCCCGTGTGGATGGCGGCGAGGATCGTCTGGAATTTCATTCCACTGAATACTCGTTGTATGGGGCTGCTGCTGAACTGGCTTCGAACTATCATTTGCCCATGACTAAAGTCCATAAAGCATTGCTATCTGCTTATGGCAGCCACGGGAAAATACCCGATTTTCATTTACGCGGGCTTGGAATACAGATAGAAGAACAGACCAGCCACTACGAAGAGCACTGGGAAGAGATGGACGTCGCCATTGCGCTGGTCAAGCCGAACGGATTCGACAGACATAACATCAAAGGTGTGCCTGTTTACACGGCCCGTATTACCTTCGCCAGGGATCGCGCCCATCTTTACAAAAAGGCAGACGAACTGCCTAATGCCGAGTTTGCACGGGACAAGAGCTTTCATTACGAAGGTTACAATTTTGACTCTACACCTGAGGTCAATTACCTGGAACGTGTCCTGGCGCTGCTCAAACAACATCCTGAACATGTCGAGGGTGTATGGTTTACTGGCGGAATCACCGATCCGGGTAAGACCGAGCTATTTGCAGAGTATCTGGGCGAGGATGGACGCTGGCACCGCTATACCCCGGACTTTGTTATTGCTCGCAAGGATG
>JBGTHR010000149.1:0-7775 GCA_041746095.1 Gammaproteobacteria bacterium
CTGCAGAGACTCCATCACTATTTACAGCCGACGTTGGAAACTGGGAAATAGCCGCATCAGAACTTTGTGATCCCTTTTTAGCCGACAATCTGGCTGCGATCTGCTGGCGCGACAGCTGTGTCTGATTAATGTCGACAGGACTTGAAGATCTATCTGTTGAGAGAAATATCTGGCTGACCAGAAATATCACCAAGACACCTGCAATAGTACCTGATGCAAAAAGTGAAAACATTAACGCACGACTTCCTTTGCGGTGCGTCGGTTCAGCATGTGCTGGACGGGTTTTAGGTGAATCAGCAATTATCCTGGCATTAACTCCTGCACGTCTCTGCCTGGGTGGTTTGATGTCTTGATATCGTTCAGACATACGCGCCACATAACCTGAATCCGCAGATTCGTATTCCGTCTGATTCCGTTGCTCAGACGCAGGGAGTATGGCAAAGGATTCATTCTCAGCAGCCTGCTGTTCAATGAGGATGGATGCTTCGGACTTGGGCAGACCATGGAGTAAGTCATACTCCTCGGCAGCCCGCTCAACGTGAAACAGGCTGATAGTGGAAGTAGATTCGGCGTCAGCCAAAGCATAGGCTCGCCCGCATATCGCGTTGGCATGCGTGAAAGCGCCCTTGGTGCGTTTGATAATATGCTCGCAAACATCTTCAGGGAATATCTCGTTTGAAAGGGAGTCAAGACCGACTCCTTCTAGCCTTTGCTGAATATGCAGACGCAGATCATAAAGCGTGAGATGGTCCAGCCTGCAATCGACATAACCGACATCATCGAGTTTAAAATATCGAAAACCTTCAACCCGCTGAACAATTGAACTATCTCCAGCGAGAAGCAGGCAAATGTGATTCCCGGAACTCGAGTTGGTTTTCAGCAATGAAAGCAGACTGGTAAGGATTCTGTCTTTCAGAAAATGAGCGGCATCGATGATCAGCACGCTATGACGACTGATACTAGACTGTTCCAGGATAAAGACCTTGACGGTATCCAGGGTATTTGCCGATCTGCCTTGATCCGATCTACGTCTGTATTTTTCCGAAAAATCCTCGGCATTCAGGTAAATATGCCGGACACCCGCATCGAACTCACTAATAAAATTACCGAGTAGCGTAGTTTTACCTATGCCCTCCGCCCCGGTCAGAAAGATTAACTGCTTGTCGTCGTAAAAACTGGTTTGTAAAATTTTGTATGCGCGTTTGTATACAGTGCGCGGCAGTAGCAACTGCTCGCCAGGATGACACTCAAAAGGGTTATATCCCGATTTTAAATTGACATGATCCATGATCATGTACTAGCTATGCAATTGAATCATAAGAGCATACACTTTAGGCCAAACGTACCAATATCTTGCAGATAATAGAATATAGTAGATATAGTCATTTACACATAAGTATCATATATTAGACAAGTTATTCCGAATGTTTGTAAGTAATTAGATTTGAAATCAGGACACTATTCGTTGTCTCAGTCTATACCAGTCGCAATAAAAATCCACAGCGGCTTATTTTAATTTGAATATTATAATCAATTAGTTAAAACTATTAACTAATGTGATATCCATAAAAGAAATTTCGAGACTCCTTTTAACTCACCACTGAGCCGACTCCTTCCAGCTGTATATATCTGTCAGCGACACAACGAACACAAAATATCGCCTTCTGCTCGAATATTACCCGCATAAATTTCAGCGGCTATTAAACAGCCACTTTAACTATTACGCATAAAGATACACATTGGTTTATTCCCGCTGAATTGACGGGCGGCTTTAGTTCACTCAAACGAGTAGCCAATCTGCTTTATGCCCGTTCATAGGCACAAACTACGTTGTAAACCGACCCATTAGGCTACACTCCCAGTCATTACTGCTTTATTTTCAGCGCAGCAGGATGCCCCCACTTTCCACTGAACGCAAGCTCACGCAAGGGCTTACGCAGTCTTGCAGCCACATCACGTTCTCTTAACTGATAGGGAAGACTCATTGAATCTCCCTGGTAACCGATAGCCAGCGCCGTCCAGGCCTCAAAACCTTCAGGAATGGCGTAGATTTTGCGCGCCTTATCAGGATCTATCCCGATCATTTGATGCACGAGGAGACCGCGCGCCGTCGCTTCAAGTGATAAATTTCCGCTTGCAAGACCAAGATCATGGGCGGCAGCACGATTGTCCTTGCCATTGCGAGTGAATTTCAGGCTTATTACGCCCAGGATGATGACCGGCGCTACCGCAGCCCAAACTTGATTTGCCTCGACGAGGCATGTGAGGAGTTGCTGGAAATCAGCCGGGTCATCTTTAGTGGCGACTATATAATGCCACGGTTGTTCGTTATACGAAGACGGCGCCCAACGCGCCGCCTCCAACAAACTAAGTAAATCTGCTTTAAGTACCGGTCGGTCTGCAAAGGAATATGGGCTCCAGCGTTCTGTGAGAAGTCTGTGAATAGGGTAGTCTGGTGTCGCAATCTTTATGGTCATAATCTCACCTGGTTGAATCTTCACGCTGCATAACTCATGAACTGGCACTTTGCCGTGTTTACTTACATGAGTCAAAGTGATGGCTAGAATAGACAAACGACGTATTCATTCGCAACGCAAAAGATTGTCCCCGGCATACGACCAACATGGCCAACAATATAAATTCTTGCCACAGAGTCAACCTGATGCATGCATTAGTATCTCAGGCATGACCGAAACGGATGTCATAGTCCTCGGCGCTGGCGCTGCCGGGCTGATGTGCGCCATTGAGGCTGGCAAACGTGGGCGCCGAGTGCTAATTCTGGAAGGCAGCAACCGAGCAGGCAAAAAAATCCTCATGTCCGGTGGCGGACGCTGCAATTTCACCAATCTGGATGTCACGCCGAAAAATTTTATTTCCACCAACCCGCACTTCTGTAAGTCGGCGCTGGCGCGTTATACTCAATGGGATTTCATCGCCCTGGTCGAGCGCCACGGCATTGCCTACCATGAAAAGGAGCTTGGCCAGCTCTTTTGCGACGATTCTTCCAGACAAATCGTGGCTATGCTGCTGGCTGAATGCAGCGAGGCGGCCGTCCAAATTAAATTACAATCGGCAATCTCGCAAGTGCAAAACGTCAACGGCCGTTTCCGCATTGAGACAGCCCACGGCGCGTTCACCAGCCAGTCCCTTGTAGTCGCGACTGGCGGATTGTCGATACCAAAAATGGGCGCCAGCGGCTTTGGTTATCACTTGGCGCGACAGTTCGGGCATAGCATCCAAGCCACGCGCGCCGCATTGGCGCCACTCACATTAGGAACACCTGACTTGGAACGCTATACCGATCTCAGCGGTATTGGCCTGCCCGCTGCTACTCGCTGCGCCACACATCGCTTCAATTCCGGATTACTGTTCACTCACCGCGGCATCAGCGGCCCATCGGTGTTGCAGATTTCATCCTACTGGCTACCAGGTAGCATGTTATACGTTGATTTGTTGCCGAATATGGACGCGAGCACCTGGCTGGCGGAGAGACGCCATGCCCGGCCTGATGCAGTTCTGCGCACGGTACTCGCCGAGGTATTGCCAAAACGCCTTGCCCAGCGCCTGTGCGAGATTGCCTTCGACGACCGCCCACTGCGTCAGTTGCAGCCAACCGAACTAGGAGAAGTGGCGCAATGCCTGCACGCTTGGCCATTCAAGCCCACCGGTAACGAGGGCTATCGCACCGCAGAAGTCACCCTTGGCGGTGTGAATGTGAATGAGGTCTCATCCAGCACCATGGCATCGTTGCGGGTCCCCAGCCTTTATTTTATTGGAGAAGTGCTCGATGTCACCGGTCATCTCGGTGGCTACAATTTTCAGTGGGCATGGGCATCGGGACATGCCGCAGGACAGGTGGTATGAGGGTCTGTAGGGATTTACTTCTTAAATATTTTCAACATCCGGCGAACTGACCGCTAATATTGCTTGTATCTTTACTCGCCCCAGACTCTTCAATAGTTGTATATTACGCTCAGGGATTCGCTCCGTATCCGGATAATTAGCGATGGCTTTTTCCAGGCTCGCCGCCCTGATCAGATGCAACATCGGATAGGGTGACTTGTTAGTATAATTCTCAACGTCATCAGGCTCGGCACCAGCAAACTGGTAATCCGGATGAAAACTGGCTATCTGATAAATACCTTCCAGCCCCATCTCCACCAGCAATCTATCAGCATTGTCCAGAAACTGGTTGTAAACGTAAAAATCCTGCAATACCCTGGGGTGAATCAGTAAAGTGGTTTCAACCGCTTTGTCACGATTCAGCAAATTCAACTCGGCGTGCAGATCTATCAGCAGCTGTTTTTCAGTTACCGCCTCAGTCACAGAAAAGCGTAGCCGGTCGTTCCGCAGCACAAGTTTCGCAAAAGGGCACAGGTTCAGGCCCACCACGAAGGTGTGCACCCAACTCCGCACGAATCTGGTTATTTTCTCGTGATCCGGATTTTCATTTGATCGGTAAAATACATCCTCCATTGCTAGAACTGATTCCGTCGTAATCTGGCTCAAAATTCGCTCTAAGGCTGGTCTATTTGACTATTTTAATAACCGAGCTGGCTCTTCAGCTTAAACTCTGAAGCCACGATTAAATACTGGATGTGACAGTTCGAATCATATTACAGGTCGCTCGCATACACCAGTCGGAGTAAAATTCAGTCATAACGAACCCAGGCGCGTATCCCGCCATGCCAACTGAACCTGACCTCACGCTGGATGTCTTGATTGCAAGGCTTAGTCCTATTATGTTGTAAACTACAACATCAAATCAGTAGCGCAATCATGACCAGGCCCAACTTCGATCCGTCGCATCGCATTACTTCCACTTCAATCGTAGGGTACAGTAGATGAACGGCGAAATAGCAAAAATACTCGGAGGTTTGGTCGGCGCATTGATATTGATTTTTTTGTCTCCAGGGATGTTAAAAACGGCGCGAGCTGCGGACGTCGGAGTAATCGCGCTTGGTTTGCGTGGGGGGATTTCGACTGCAGATGCGGATGATGATTTCGAAACATATGAAGCTTATTTGCTACATGATCTTCCATGGATATGGCAATATTCTGAGGCATGGGGCCTGCAGTCGAAGCGTGAGCTAACTGCTGGTGTAATAGAAGGGGGCAGTCAAACAGAGATCATTGCAGGGATAGGTCCTACGTTCTCACTACTGGGTAGCGGAGATCTCTCGCTTGATGCCGGAGTAGGAGTGCTCGTGTTGGGCGACGATGAGATCGGCGATCAAGACTTTGGTGGACTGGTACAACTGACTGTACACAGCGGAATCGGGTATCGAATCACGCGACACGTGCGTTTGGGCTACCGCTTCTTTCATTTTTCCGATGCCGGCATCTACGGCGGCCGCAGTCTTAACCGCCACTTGCTTGAATTGGGCTACACGTTTTGATCACTGTAACGCCTGCCCTGCGCATTGTCAGGACATGAAGAACACAAATAATCGCGCGCCGATTAAGGCCATACGCCAAGAGAAGCAGTCTCTCGATAGCCTCGATAGCACCGACGACCTGCACCTGAATGTATGGATTGATGGGCTTTGCCCTCTTATGTTGTAAACTACAACACCAAATCAGTGGAGTAATCATGGCCAAACCCAACTACAATTTTGATAAGCGGCAGCGAGAGATGAAGAAAAGCAAGAAGCAGGAAGAAAAGCGCCAGAAAAAACAATCACGTACTAGCAATGATGACTTGCCAACGACTGAACAAGTAGAGGAGCAGGACAAATGAGCAAGGGAAAAGACCGGAAGAAAGAAGACAAGAAAAAGCCCGCTATGACGCTTGCCGAAAAACGGGCGGCCAAGGTCGAAAAGAAAAAGCAGAAATAGTGGCAGCGGGCTTTCTGTTTATTCTCAGGGCAAATGCCCTGAGCACTGCTATGGGCGTTATGTTGCGCACTAGCCCATGAAAATACCTAAAGGCCTCATCCCACTGGTTGAGGACGGCATCGTTGATACTGTTGTCCGCCAACTCCAGAGCGGTAAGGAAGCAACGGTATACATAGTGACCTGTGGAGGTAAAATTCGCTGCGCCAAGGTCTATAAACAGGCCCAGCAGCGTGGCTTTCATAAGGCTGTCGAGTATACCGAAGGTCGCAAATCACGTAACAGCCGCAACGCGCGCGCCGCTGGTAAACATACTCGCCACGGCCGCAAAGTGCAGGAGGCAGAGTGGAAGAACGCTGAGGTGGATGCCCTATATCGCCTGGCTGACGCAGGTGTGCGTGTCCCTACCCCCTATGGCGTCTTTGATGGTGTGCTTCTTATGGAACTGGTGGTCGATGCGGAGGGTAATCCCGCGCCGCGTCTTAGTGAAGTCGACATGAACGCCGCACAGGCTCGCGAATGGCACGCATTCATGATCACCCAGATAGTGCGCATGCTGTGCGCCGGTTTGATTCATGGCGACCTGTCCGAATACAACGTACTGGTCGGCCCACTGGGACCGGTCATAATCGATTTACCGCAAGCTGTAAACGCCGCCGGCAACAACAATGCCTTCCGCATGTTGAGCCGCGACGTGAACAATATGCGCGCCACATTCGGCTATGCTGCCCCTGAACTGCTGGAGAGCGAATACGCGCTTGAGATCCTGGCGCACTACGAGGCAGGCGAACTAACCACGGATACACCGCTTACTGGAACCTTCATTCGTGACGAGACCGCAGTCGACGTCGGTGCAGTACTGGCTCAGATCGAAGAAGCACGACGCGAGGCGCTGGCTCGTCAGCGGGGACGTGAGGCGGCGGAACTTGACTAGGCTAAACGGCCTTGATTATGCGTATTATTCTATTGAGTTTAGGGCACTCGTCAATTATGTGTGAACCAATATTGACAGTGTATCTGGATGGAGATGTCGGCCCTTGTCACCGTTAATCAGGCCATAACGCCGCATCTTTCCTGCAATCTTTTCTGAAACATTGATCAGATGCAGGGATATATTGCGTTTGGCGAGGGAAGTTGAAATTGGCTCAATATTCATCATTGCTGTCGTGTCAATAAGAGCAACATCAGTCATATCGAGAACCACTGTATGTATGTGCTGATCAACCGCCAGAATTACCTTCAATGCCCTGTGGGCAACGCCAAAAAATAACGGCCCATTGACATCGTAGATAATCACAGCAGGATCATGAGTGATTTCGTGCTGATGACTCTCAGGCTGTAAAATTTCAGCGTTGGTCATTTCACTTATTCTTTGAATGAGCAGAATTGAAACCAGCGCTATACCAGCGGCAACAGCGATCTGCATATCCAGTAACACAGTTCGACCGAAACAGGTAAGAAATACAGCAGCATCTGACCTTGGTGCGTTGCGAACGATACGCACCGCATGTTTTGCCTCACTCATATTTCATGCAACCAGAATCAGAATAGCTGCCATTGAGGCCATAGGTATCAGCGACAGCCATCTGGCCAGAAGCAGCATCGCCCAGCAGAATAAAAATGCCCTGAACGACAGCAGCGACTGGCGTAGTGTCGCCAGAGCGAACATTCAAGGCTGTTCGTGCAATTGCCGCAGTAACAGGTATTCCGCCAAAAAATGGCACAATTATGTTGCCAAGTCCCTGGCCGATTAATTCACTGTTGGGGTGGTGTTGCGCACCTGTCATACCATCGGCGACAACAGCATACAACAAGGATTCCAATGCGCCAAGCAGCGTGTACACAAGTGCAATAGAAATCCCAATTGGCTGTCCATCCGGTCCCGGCAATGTCCAGGGCGATATAAAGTATGGCGCAACAGGCGGTATACCAGCCCCCTG
>JBGTHR010000150.1:0-3640 GCA_041746095.1 Gammaproteobacteria bacterium
CAAGAATTATTCAGATATAACTAATACATCTTCAAATTGAAGGTAGCGGCAACAGCGCCGCGAAAAATGTGGGCAAATCGGCGCCCTAACCTCCTCGCTCATGCGACGGTCAAAGTTTTTTTGTGCTGCTTACAGCAGTGCAATCTCTTCATCAGTAACACAAAAATCCACTAGACCTTCTTTACTTTCCCTTCATGGGTTATGCCTGCTTATACTTGTGTATGGGAAAGTGACTGACAAATTCATATCCGTAGCAGGCTAATGAGGAGGTCTGATGATCATTAATGTAATCTGAACTGGAGAGAATGCATGAACAATGAGAGACGATCTTTTCTTAAAAAGACTGCCGTTGCTGCCGGGGCAGTAGCGATATCCAATTTCCCACATATATGGATAAAAAACTCATCGGTAGCATACGCTGCTGGCGGCGAGATTAAAGTTGGGGTTCTATTCTCGCTCACTGGCACAACCGGCATCATCGAGGAATCACTCAATAAGGCAACCATTCTGGCAATAGAAGAAATCAACGATGCCGGTGGCATCAACGGCATGAAGATAGTCCCGATAGTTGAAGACCCGGCATCCGATCCGGCTACGTTCGCAAAAAAGGCCCGCAAACTCATTTTAAGTGATAAATGCGTCAGTGTTTTTGGTTCTTACACATCGGCGAGCCGCAAAGCAGTCCTCCCCGTGTTTGAGCAGCGTGAAAATCTCTATTGGTATCCGACGCTGTATGAGGGGAGAGAATGCTCTAAGAACGTCATCTATACCGGTGCAGTACCAAACCAGCAGCAGGACGATTTTGTCCCCTGGCTAGTCGAGAACTTTGGTAAACGCTGGTACCTGATTGGCTCAAATTACATTTATCCAAAAGAAGAAAATAATTACTGCAAAAAACTGCTTAAAGATCTAGGCGCGGAAGTCGTCCATGAAGAATATGTTCCATTAGGGCACTCCGAGTTTGCTTCGGTAGTCAATAAATTCAGGAGCGAAAAACCTGATGTCATATTCTCAACTGTTGTGGGTGATTCGGTAGTTGCACTGCACCGCCAATATAGAGCCGCAGGACTTGATCCGGAAAAAATGCCTATGGCCAGCCTGACCACGTCCGAAAATGAAGTCGCAGCAATGGGTGGCGATGCAGCCGCAGGTCATTTCACTTCGGCGCCCTATTTTATGGTCTGGGATTCACCCGAAAATGAAAAATTCGTGACCGCTTACAGGAATCGATGGGGTAAGGATAAAGTTACTCACTTTGTATCTGAGCCGTCTTATTTTCAGGTCTACATGTTCAAGCAAGCTGTAGAAAAACTGGCTGCCAGTGACATTAGTCCGGCCAACATTCGCGAGGCAGTAAAGGGCGTAGAACTTACAGCTCCACAAGGCCGTGTTCGACTCGACGGCGCTAGTCTCCATACATATCTCTGGCCAAAGATTGGCCAATGCAAATCCGATGGTCAGTTCGAGATACTTAAACAGTCGTCCGAATGGGTTGAACCAGTACCCTACAAAGCCTATCCAGGCCAGGTTTGCACTGATAAAGGATTGGAGGAAGCCTGAACAAATAGCCGAGGCTGATCATATCCACCGTGAAGCTGGCCACAGACATTAGCTTCTATTTATCACATCAGGCATTGAAGCGTTTTCACAAATGGATGCAGTCGCTATTTTTTAACAACAGATAACCGGATTGAGCATCGCCTCAATCCTGCTCATCGTAGCGCTTGGCCTCGCCATAATTTATGGAGCAACCGGCGTGATTAATCTTGCTCACGGCGAATTTGTGATGTTAGGGGCATATAGCGCATGGGCCTTGCAAACCTATCTCCATATGAATCTGTTTCAAAGTCTGATTTTCATATTTCTGATTGTTGCAACCATTGGATGGGTAATCGAAAGAATAGTCATCCGTCATCTTTATGCCCGGCCACTGGACACGATCCTCGCAACCTGGGGGATCGGTGTCATGGCCCAGCAAATCATACGGCTGAGCGTCGGTGGAGAACTTCGCTATGTGGAAATGCCGGCATCACTGAGTAATAGCGTCTCATTTCTTGGCGTTGAAATATCTGCATTCCGTATATTTATACTGGTTGTTGCTGCGGTATTGTTCGGCATCACCTGGTATTTAATGTTCCGGACTTCATTTGGAGTGAAGCTGCGTGCGATTACTCAAAACCAGGAAGTGGCAAGTAGTTTTGGGATTAACAGCAGCAGGATTTACGGACTGACGTTCGCCTATGGCGCAGGACTAGCAGGACTTGCAGGTGCGCTGATATCACCACTGAAAAGTGTTTCTCCAGAAATGGGCACTACCTATGTGGTTGATGCTTTTATGATCGTTGTGCTAGGAGGTGTTGAAAGCCTGATGGGGACAGTCGTAGGGGCGGTTATTCTTGGTGAATTTACCAGCCTGTTAGCGTTTTACAGCAATGACACGATAGCCAAGGCGATTGTGCTCCTGGGGATCATCGTTTTAATTCGTTTCCGCCCACGAGGTCTGTTATCCGCGATCACTCGAAATTGACAGCGAACGCTGAACAATAAATTATGAGCCAACGGAAAACAGAACGATTGCGATGAAAAAGACAACCCAGGCATCGTATCAAACCATCTTACAGATCGGTATTTATGCTGCGGTGTGTATCGTAATTTTGCTTGTGCCCAGTTTCATAGATGATGCCTTCCTTCTGAATCGATATTCCACTTACCTGGTTATGGGAATGTTGGCAATGGCCTTAAGTTTGTCCTGGGGTTATGCCGGTATCCTGAATCTGGGTCAGGCCACAAGCTTTGGTCTGGGTTCATACTGCATGGCCATGGCATTAAAACTAAGAACCATCCCCGTACACACAGGCGCAGAGGGACTGCCTGATTTTATGGTGTGGAATAACGTATCCGAATTACCCTGGGTGTGGCAGCCTTTTCACTCGTTATTATTTGCGATCATCGCCGGTATCGCCGTGCCCGTTATATTTTCTGTGCTGTTAGGCTGGTTCATTTTTAAGGGCAGAATTACTGGGGTCTATGTTGCAATCATCACACTTGCTGTCCTGGTTGTGGTAAATCTGCTAATCATTGATCTGCAAAGCTATACAGGTGGATTTAATGGTATTACTGATCTCGCGCAACTGGAAGTATTCGGTTTCACGTTCGATGCCTATGGCGCCTCATCTTATTATCTGATTGCCATCAGTTTAACCATCAGCCTTTTTTTTGCACTTGCAGTGACTAAAAGCAAGACTGGCAAGGTCCTTCAGTCGATTCGCGATAATGAAAATCGAGTGCGTTACTTTGGTTATGACGTAGCGAATTTTCAAATATTCGCATTATCAGTATCGGCCGGAATCGCGGGTCTGGCAGGCATGCTTTATACGGTTGTGATGGAGTTTGCCTCACCCACATTTATAGGCGTGCAATTAAGTCTGTCAATTGTCATATGGTGTGCAGTGGGCGGCAGGCAAAGTCTTTTAGGCGCTATGTTAGGCGCTATCCTGGTAACTGGCATGCAAGGCTCACTCTCGGAAACGGAGGTGTTTCTCGAATCCTGGACACTCATCATGGGATTTTTCTTTGTATTGGTCGTCCTGTTCATACCCAAGGGTCTGGCTGGCGCGGTTGCTGCACTATGGCTTGGTTT
>JBGTHR010000151.1:0-3150 GCA_041746095.1 Gammaproteobacteria bacterium
TAGCAAGGGATAAAATTAGCAGTGTTAATCAACATTTAATTTAGCGCTTGCCATTGGCATACTTCTTATCTATAGCATTTCAGCATAAGCCAGCAAGTATATTTATCAGGAATATTTGAGTTTCAAGGATGCAGCCTTGAGGTACGCCGCTTCGTTTTCCAGATCTGCCTGAGTGAGTGGATGATCCTTGAGCATACCCTGTTCAAACTCGATCTCTATCGTGGTTTTTCCTGCTTTTAATGCTGGAATGCTGCATTCACCCTGCGCAGAGTTACGGCTACGGTTCAGCAGCACAGCAAGACGTAAAATTACCGCCAGCTTGATGAGTGGTTTGACCTGCCCATTGGAAAACTCATCAAACTCTGTTAACGGGAACTTGCGTCTGTGACTTCTCACCAGCAATGCGACTGCACTCTGCTCCTGACGGGAAAATCCGGGCAAATCGGCATTTCGAATCAGATATGCCCCATGTTTGTGAAACTGGCTGTGTGAAATCGACAGGCCGATTTCATGCAGGCTGGCCGCCCAATCGAGCAGGCTGATGTGACTCTCGTCCAGACTCCACTCACTTGAAACTGCCTCGAACAATCGCGCCGCAGTTTCCCTGACCCGCCTTGATTGCTGCATATCGACATCAAAACGCTTCATTAAATGATCGATAGTCGGTTGACGGACATCGGAATGCTGAAGTCTTCCGATCAGATCATAAATCAGGCCTTCCCTCAGCGCGCCATCCGAGACGATCATGTGGGTGACATTCAATGCCTTGAATACGGCCTGCAAGACAACGACACCGCCCGCAAATACCGGCACACGGTCACTGGCCAGGCCCTTGATGTCGAGCTTATCGATTGACCCGGCCTCAATCAGCAGTTCGGACAGACGATCCAGTGACTGCATATCGATGCCGTGTGTATTCCAGCCCTGAGCGGCAATAACGCCAGCCACTGCCTGAATGGTTCCAGAGGCGCCTACCGCCATCTCCCAACCGACGCCACGATATAAATTTGCAATGGGTTGGAGTTCAAGCAAGGCCTTGATTATGGCCTGACGCCATAATTTATCTGTGATCACGCCTTCCAGGAATGCGTTATCCGTCATAGTCACGCAACCCATGTACAGACTCTCGGTATACATCGGTTCAAACTGCTCGCCGATGATCAGTTCGGTGCTGCCGCCGCCGATATCGACCACCAGTTTGCGCTTGCCGTCATCCGCCAGGCTGTGAGATACGCCTAAATAGATCAGACGAGCCTCCTCACGGCCACGGATTATCTCTATCGGATGATTAAGTATTTCGCTGGCCCTGCATACGAACGCAGCGGAATTGCGCGCCTTGCGTAGCGTATTGGTGCCGACAATGCGCACACTGCCCCTGGGCATATCACGCACCCTCTGCCCCATCCGGGAAAGGCAGTCGAATGCTATGTCCATTGCCTCGGGGGTAAGTCTGCCCTCGGCATCCAGTCCTTTCGCAAGTCGCACGATCTCCTTGTGGCGATCAATGATATCCAGCTGTTGATTGACGATACGCGAAACAATCATATGGAAGCTGTTAGAGCCAAGATCGATTGCTGCAACGGTATCAGGTGGAATTATGCGCGGCATGAGACAGTAGGATTGTCTTGGTATATCAGGAAAAACGCGCCTTCACTTATGACGCGGAATTTTAAGCATGATCTTAAAGATGCAACTTTCTGAGTCCTTTGTTTTACAGCTTGCATATTGCAATTAACAACGCTTGACATTGGACATGATCTGGAAAAATCTGATGTCCCCTCACTACGCAGGTAACCAGTAAAACAGTAAATGCCTCAAACATTGGCAATTTCAATCGCGCTGCGTTTATGCACGACCCTGTGGAGAGGAAATTCACACGTAAATGTACTGCCCACTCCCGGATTGCTTGCGATGCTGAGAACGGCCTCATGCCGCTGTAAAACATGTTTTACAATGGCAAGGCCCAGGCCGGTCCCGCCAGAGTTCCGTGAACGATCTTTGTTTACTCGGTAAAAACGCTCGGTCAGTCGCTCGATATGCTCCGCTTCGATCCCTACGCCATGATCTTCTACTACAAAATAGGCGCCAGAATCATCATGGCGCCAGGACACATGCACTTTCCCACCTTGTGGTGAATAACGCACCGCATTACCCACCAAATTCGAGAATGCGCTATAGAGTTCCTTGGCGCTACCGAGCACCCACAGATCCTCATCGATTTCAGCAACAAATTGATGTAGACCGGTCTTGCTTAGCATCGTGACCTCAGCCTGGATGTCGCGCACAAAACTGGATACCGATACCTCGGACAGCTCGACAGTCGTCCTGTCGGAGGTCTCCAGCCGCGACAGATTGAGGAGATCATCGACAATCCTGCGCATCCTGCTGGATTGATCCTGCATCTGTCTGAGTTTGGACGTCTGTTCCTGATCGCCATTAGCCTCGCCATCATCGATCATAGTCTCCAGGTAGCCGCTGATGACAGTCAAGGGGGTGCGCATCTCATGCGAAATATTGGCGATAAAGTCTCTCCGCACCTTTTCGAGCTGATGAATGCGGGTAAAATCCCTTACAGTCAATAATCGGCGTTTGTTACCGTACGGCACAATATGCAGATTAAGGTGCAGCGATTCGTCGACCGGAGAACGCAGGTCAATTGACTCGGCGTAGTCCTTTGTCATCAGGTATTGACTGAACCGAGGATCGCGTATCAGGTGCGTGATCCTGCGCCCTACATCCGTGGGTGACTGGAGACCCATTAGGTGCTTCGCCGCTTCATTAAACCATTCGATAGTACCATTGGGCGCGAGTACAACTGTAGCATCGGACATGGCAGCGGTAGATTCCCGGAATCGCTTGACCATGGCGGAAAGTTTCTTTTTGCGTTTGCGGTTAGTATTGTGTAGCTGATGAACTGCGGAATAGATATCTGTCCAGATACCGCTGATATTAAACGGTATCTTACGTTTGCCGGCATACAGCCATGTGAGTAACAGGTGTATCTGGAGTACCTGCCAGATCAGATATATTGTAAAACCAAGGATCAGCATCCATGCCACGGAGCCTGCCACCAGACCCAGCAAGGCGCAGGGAACCAGGATAAGGATGAGCCTTCCGACCTCTGCGGACCAATTGAACTTCATCAATAAT
>JBGTHR010000152.1:0-1513 GCA_041746095.1 Gammaproteobacteria bacterium
CTTTGGTGGTGCGAAAATCCGCCCACGGAAACACCGAGACAGAGATCGATGGTCGAGGCATCCAGTGAATACAACAAATGCTTGAAACGGAAGCGATGCCCGGCTGTGACGCACTGACAGCGGCTGAGTAATTTTCTAAACAAGGCTTCATACACTGCATAGGGCTTGTCTGCGTTGATCCGCGAGAGATTCGAGCGACTGAGTCTGGCGCTGCCCAGATGATACAGACGATGCCTTTGCGCACCCAGATTGTCGACACAATCACGCAGACTGTTACGGCCAGACAGCTGGGCCAGGGTCATCGCCACAAACTGCGACCAGCGCGAGGCGCTACGGAACGCGCGACCTGAATGATGTTGATTGGCCAGCGTCTCGAATTCATGTCTCGGGATCAATCTTAGTATTTGCGACAAGATCGTATTACACTGGGCCATGGCCTGATTCTCCTATTTGATTCAATAAGTTATCGATAAACTCATTGTATCAAATCCGGGCTGAATCAGGCCTCTTCTTTTCTCGTTAACGGGACAGCAGTGATATATTATTAATTCGGCTGAGACAGAAACGATATAGCAAGCCCATTTGAATGCAAATGAGTGCTTATTTTTACTGCAATGCTGACTCACAGCATGCATGAGACGTGTTACTACCATTCGGGAGGCCTTATATGGCAAAAAGGACTACGATTACCAATCTGCCAATGTTATTAGTGTTTGGATTCATTGCTGGATTTATCGCCACGCTTGTTTTTCATCAGTTTGTCCTGGCGCTACTCTGGAGCGTCGGAGTGGCGCCATTCAGTCCATTTCAGATGTCGGCCACTACTCCATTCGGTGTACCGGCAATGTTTTCGCTGGCATTCTGGGGCGGTATCTGGGGTCTGATATTTGCGTTCATTCATAATCGTTTTCCGTATGGCGCTGGCTACTGGGTAGTTGCGTTTCTATTTGGCGCTATTGCCACCTCATTTGTTGCGCTCTTTATTGTTTTGCCATTAAAGGGTCTGCCCATGGCGGGTGGTGGAAACCCATCACTGCTGGTTACTGCATTTCTCATCAATGGTGCCTGGGGTGTGGGTACCGGGCTTATTCTCAAGCTCTTGTCAAATTGGTTCGGGGAGTCAAACGACGCACTGGCGTGAGGTTGCAATATTCGGCTTTTATAGTTGACATTACAGCTAGATGCATGATTCTATGAAATTTGTCTAGCTGTGATTTGACCTGATATAGGCCGCAGGAAGTGGTACAGTTCGGCTGTTTATAATCACACATGTCTGTATTCCATTCATGAATTTCCCTGCTGTACCTAACCCACACGCCATCGCTGTACTCTTACTTGTACTGCTGGCGTTGTTTCTGTTTAGCCGCGAACGCATACCACTACAAACTTCCAGTCTGGTCGTGTTGGTGCTGCTTGCGGTTGGATTTGAACTGTTCCCCTATAGTAATGACGACTTAGAGATCCATGCCATCGATTTCTTTCATGGTTTTGGACATGAGGCGCTCGTCGCCGT
>JBGTHR010000153.1:0-2959 GCA_041746095.1 Gammaproteobacteria bacterium
CAGAATGTTGCGAAAGCCGCTGATCTGCTTCCACGGAATCGCCGGATATTGCTGCTTCAGATCATCAGGCAGGCGTTGCGTGGCCTCGGACACCACAGCCTCCTTCAGGATAGCATTACGCAGATGGCGGTTGAGTTCGTGCTCCGGAATCAAGTCAGAGCGGCACCCGGTAATCCCTGTCAACCGCTCGCTAAGCGGCATACGCTGAGTAAATAGATCATAGCCAGGCGGAAAATCCACCAGAAGTCAATGTCGCTGTCCGTCCGCTCTTCACCACGCGCCACCGAGCCGAACACGCGAATACGTCGTGCCCCATATTGACGGCAAGCCGCAATGATCGCCTCCTTTTTTGCATGTGTGTATCAAGCATGATGATCATCAATCCTGTTACGCTATTATAATCCGCTCAGACAACCCGACATTATTGTAGCCGCGTAATTACGGCACTGGAATCCGGCGGCAATAGTATATACATGCCACATCCATGTCTTGCAGCAATGGGTCCGTGACGTTCGTTGTTCTGGATTCTACTTTTACAGATCAATGTCACTACTCAAACTCTCTGCCAAAGGTAAAAAGGCTTACATCAATCCTCCCGTGTTATCTTTAAGGCTGCGAGCACTCCTGGCATATCAGAGCAAGAACGGCAGCCCGGACAGTGTTTTGGTATGATGCTTACATAAGTGTTGTTAGTTTATAGAAGGTCCCGCTATGTTAAAGATCGATTTGGAGCAGGAAGAGGACGGGCGCTGGATCGCCGAGGTATTAGAGATCCCTGGCGCATTAGCGTATGGCGCAGATCGGAGTGAAGCGATCGCTAAGGCCGAGGCCCTGGCTTTGCGGGCATTAGCCGAACGGCCGGAGCACGGCGAGGACGTGCCTGATCTGGCGGATCTGTTCGCGGCGTGAGTACTTGGGGCGCCTCAAAGGCGAGCCGCGTACTGGCTACCCTGAAGCGCAATGGATGGCAGGTTAAGCGGCAGACCGGTCGCACCGCACATTAGCCCGTGAAAGCTGGCCCGACTTTGTATTTGCATTTCATGATAATGAGGAAATCGGCCCGCGTATGTTGGCCAGAATCGCCAAACGCACGGGCTTGAAGCCCGAAGATCTATAGCGGGCGCTTCTTGTCCCGGAGGCCATTTCATGGGGCGCGGCATAGGCTTGTTGCCTGTAATCTCTATAAACGAATTCTTTCATTCTAATTGGGTGCTTGTGAGCAATTCGCTATACGAGTGTATGAATTACAAACATCAATCTCAAAAAGTATTTTCCTGCAAGCGCGTTTCAACGCAACTGATTTCCGGTTAACGCTTTCACTGCCACCCATGTCGCGCCCATGAGACCAACGCGGGGATTCAGTACGACTCTGACCGGAATATTTTTGAGCAGATGTGACATGGCAGGGTTATCGAGAAATGCCTCCATGAATATGCCTGAGCTGATCGTATCGATGATCTTGGGGGCGATGCCGCCTGCGACATAGACTCCACCAGTCGCATAAAGAGTCAGTGCAAGGTTTCCGGCCTGTGCGCCGTAGATGCGTACAAATCGTCCCAGCGCCATGTTTGCCAGAGCGTCTCCAGCCTGTGCGAATTCAGAGATGATCGCAGCAGAATCGCCGCCTTCGTCTCTTGCGCGTCTTAATTCACGCGGCGCCGTGCCATGCCCGCAGTCACGCAGAAACTCGTAGATGCGCACCAGCCTGTTGCCTGAGAGCAGGTTTCGTAACTCACTCGCGGCATGTGCCGCATCAGATAACGAAGCAGGTCGAGTTCCAGATCGTCGCGTGGCGCAAAGTCCGCATGACCGCCTTCAGAGGCGAGCATCTCGTAATGATCATCACGCCATACAAGCAGGCCCTCACCCAACCCGGTTCCCGCAGCGATAATTGCCCGCGCGCCATGTGCTTCGGACTCGCCGGAATGAAGAACAGCATAATCGGATTCTGCTAATAATTCGAGGCCATAGCCTATGCCCTGCATGTCATTGATCAGGCATACTCGATCAATGCCAAGTTGCTGGCTTAGCTCGCCGGCATCAAGCGACCAGGGCAGATTGGTAATGCGGGCGCGTTGTTCGCGTACGGGTCCTGCAACCGCAAAACAGGCAGCCCTATGGATTTTTCATTAATATCGAGCGAGCCGATAAAATCTCTGACCATCAGTTCAAGAGACGTGTATGCGTGACTATCGTAAACATTAGATTCTAGCCCGCGCGGTGTTGCGGCCTCTGCGAGCTGCAAAATGGTTTTAGTACCGCCGATATCGCCAGCTAATACGTGCATTTGAGTTTCCGTGTCCTCAAGGATGTCTGCATGTGCCGCCACAAAAGCTGATTATAGCCTCGCAATGGCTATGCAATATGCAGGGTTTACTATTAAGCCAAGACTCATGCGCATTATTCGCAAACGATCTGGCCGAGGCCAGTTACACTACAACGAAATCGAAACAACCGACTTTACATGGCTGGTGCAGGTATTGTGCGGGTGCGAAATGAACGCAACAGCCAGATCGCAAGGATCAGCACCAGCAGTGGATAGGCCGATGACAGTCGGTACAGATGTTCCAGAGGCAACAAATCACGAAACAGACCGATCAGAAAAGAACCCAGACCATTATCCACCATGAGCGCCGCAATCATCATGGAAGAAACCAAAGCGACATGGTGTTCGAAACGCCGGGAGACCAGTCCAACACTAAGTGGAAAGAATGCCGAGCAGACGAGACCTGCGAGGGCGAACAGGCCGATACTGAGCACCGGAGATTTGCATAAGGCAGCAGCAGGAATGCGCTGATCATCAAGCACCGACAGTGACAGCCAGATGTTCTCGGCAGGGATGCGCAGCACGGCGACGGATACCGTCAGACGCCCCACCACCATTGCCGCCCAGAACACCGACAGCGCCAGTGCCGCGGTTGCCATCGGCAACTGCTTGGTTTCCTGCAGGTAGATGACT
>JBGTHR010000154.1:0-2607 GCA_041746095.1 Gammaproteobacteria bacterium
TGATGAAGCATTGTCCTCGGCAGAATTAGGCCTTCTCAAGGCCTGGCCTGTTATGCTCATGTCGTATATCGATGCCCCGGATGGTGCTCAGGAATTAGATATTCTGCTCAGGAGTGCAGGCGCTGCGGACCGGAATATTTCGCTCAGTGACGATGACCTGGTCAATATCGAAACATTGCTGCAAAGCCATGCGGAGTTAGGACAACCAGAACAATTCAACGACTCGGATTTAGTCGGTTCCAAGCCGGTACAGAAAATCGGCTTTATTCAGACGCTGACGGCCGAGATATCGGCATTCGCTGCAATCATTGCATCCTTGCCGCCGAATAGCGCACCGTTGCGCGATGCGCATGAAATATATCGGCAATCCTGTCACCAATTAAGCCATATCAGCAGTTTAGCCCGCGACTGCGGATTTCTGGGTCTGGCGGAGGCTTGCCTGGGCGTGTGCGATGTCCAGCAGGTATGGATCAGCCAGCCGAAAGATCAGTATGAGCGCGAATATGCCTATCTGAGGGGGTTGCCAGTCCTGCTTGAAAATTATATCCAACACAGAAACGATCCCGAGGCCGGGCGCGCCCTCATCAGTTTTGTATACCATTTTGACGTCATGCCATGGTTGAGTCACGATGACCGGGCTGTGTTGCATGACTTTATCCTGAAGGATTTCGACACTGGCTTAACGATGCAGGTGTCGCGATTCGAAGCCAATCAAAGCGATTCGTGGCTAACGGAGGCATTGACTCCAGCCGATCATGTATTTGAGATGTCTGTGGCCAGTGTTCAGTCTAGAAACACTGAGCTGGTGGGAGGCCAGATCGAGGGTGACTCGAATGACGCCATTGCAGCCGATACAGAATTCTCACGCGAGGAACAGGAGCTGTTGGATATTCTCTGCGCCGAGCTGCAAGAGATTAATCAGGCCAAAGACTTGCTGCTGGAACTCGCCTGTAACAGTGAATCCGACGTTTCTGTGCGTGCGGATGCACTGGAGCGGTATGCGGCATCGGTTGGTCATATTGCCAATGCAGCAGAGATGGTCGGACTGGACGGATTGCATGAAACCGCCAGCTTCGTTTCTCGGAACATAAATGGATTTGTGCAATCCGGTCACGTTATTACGGATTCCGAGCGTGAATTACTGGAGTTATGGCCGAGTGTTTTTCATGCCTATCTCAACGATATGCATACATCGGAACTCAGTCCTGCGATTGCCGATATGCTCAAAAATCCGCACTGGCGGCTACCCCTGGAGTCCGATCAGTTGGCGTCGCTATTATCGAAACTTCAGCATTCTTCGATCAAGGCGGGAGATGACCGTCAGCCCAGGCAGGTCAAGGCCCATGCGGACGACGTTTCCCTGACATTACCGGATGATGTCAATCCGGAATTGCTGGATGGACTGTTACAGGAGTTGCCCAATCAAACCGGGGAGTTTTCGGCGGCAATTCAAAGCGTGCTGGATAATAGCAGCATCGGCGATATCGAGACGGCCCAGCGTATCGCACATACCCTGAAGGGTGCGGCGAATGTGGTTGGCGTCAGGGGTATTGCGAATCTGACGCACCACCTCGAAGAAATTCTTGAGGGGTTCGCCAGACAGAAGCAGCTGCCGAGTGGCGCACTCGCGGATACTCTGTTGAATGCGGCCGACTGTCTGGAGATGATGAGTGAGGCATTGCTGGGCAGAGAGAAGCCGCCAGAAGATGCCTTGCAAGTGATGCAGGATGTGCTGGACTGGGCCAATTACCTGGATAGGGAAGGGATTCCTCAGCAACATGTGGCAGATCGGCCACTGGCTGGTGAAGACCTTAACGCTGCCGCAGAGGAGAATCCGCAAGCGCCCGAACCAGCAGAGTCTAGCGAGGAAGACGAGGGCTTTACCAAGGAAGCAGACAGCCCGGAATCGTATATCCCGGAGCCAGCCCTGCGTGTGCCGGCTTCACTGGCGGATGAATTGTTGCGCCTGACCGGTGAAAACATGATCGCTACCGGACAAATTCAGGAGCATGTACAGCAGCTCTATGCGAATCTGCATGCGTTGGGTGAACATAACAAATCTCTGCAACAATTGGCGTTTGATCTGGAGCTGCTGCTTGATGTCCGGGGTGTGGCCTCGCGGTTATATCGTCAGGCGGGAGGAGGCGAGTTTGATGCGCTTGAAATGGATCAATACAACGAGTTGCATACCTTCAGCCGCAAGCTCATTGAGGCGGCGAGTGATTCATTTGAACTGACCGCCAGACTGCGGAATAAACTGAGCAATCTGGAACAGCTGGGCTACCATCAGGAACGTCTTCATCAGGATAGCCGCGATATCCTGATGCGCACGCGTATGGTCTCGGTCAATACGATTATTCCACGACTTAAACGCGCTGTGCGTCAGGCCTGCAGGCTGACCGGCAAGAAGGCCAGGCTGGTGGTCAAGGGCTCGGATACACTCATGGATAGCAGTGTGTTGAATGAATTGCTCGATCCGCTGATGCATCTGCTGCGCAATGCCATTGATCATGGCATCGAGCTCGAACAGGACCGTTTGGCGCAGGGCAAACCATCTGACGGGACCGTGGAGATCGTGTTTTCCAGCACCGGACAACAGATTATGGT
>JBGTHR010000155.1:0-1766 GCA_041746095.1 Gammaproteobacteria bacterium
TGCTGGCGCTGGTCTCGGTGGATGCATTGATTGACTTCATCAATGAAACCGAAGACGTAGGCAAAAACGGCTACACACTGTTGCAGGCTGTGTTGTATACGCTGCTTACGACCCCGCAACGGCTGTACGAATTTTTCCCCACGGCGGCGCTGGTGGGGAGTCTGCTCAGTCTCGGTAATCTGGCTACCCATGGAGAGCTGGTGGCGATACGTGCGGCCGGTGTCTCGAAGCCGCGAATCATGCTCTCGGTGCTGATGGCTGGATTTTTCATGATGATTGTCTCGATCATGATAGGCGAGTGGCTGGCCCCCATCAGTGAGCAACGCGCCCGAGTTATCAGCAACACTTCGCCTTCAGCGCAGATCAGTCTAAAGACGCAAGATGGACTGTGGGCCAAGGACGGCGACCGCATAGTCAATGTGCGGGAGATCTTCCCCGATTTTCGTCTCCGTCACGTGTGGGTCTACCAACTGAAGAATACTCTGCAGCTTGAGGAGGTGGTTTATGCGAACTCTGCGGAATACCAGCAGAATTCCTGGTTGTTAAAAGACATCAAACGCAGTGCAATCTCTCCTCAGGGCGTGACCGCGAGTGTTGCCAAGCAGGAGGTGTGGGAACGTTTGTTGCCTGCCAGTCTGTTCGCCGTCATCGTTATTAAACCCGAGCAAATGTCAGCGCGGAAACTGGCGCGATATATTCGGTATCTCAAGGAAAATCAACTTGATTCGGATCGCTACTTACTGGCCTACTGGACGCGCTTTACGGTTCCGCTTTCCTCGCTGGTCATGCTGTTGCTCGCCATGCCTTTCGCGTTTGCCTCGATCCGTACCGGAGGCGCGGGGCAGCGACTTTTCATCGGCACCGTGATTGGTCTGGCATTTCACCTGATTAACCGCGCCTTGAATCACCTGAGCATCGTCTACGGATTTCCGCCGTTTCTGGGCGCGACATTGCCACTGCTTGTCTTTCTGGCGATAGCGATTACCGCAGCGTACCGTACTCGATGAGCACTTTAATCAAGCGACTTAGCGCCTGACCAGGCGTGTCTTCGATGCCAGGTCATGCCAGCTCAGGGACTCCCGGTTAAACAGGCACCAGATAAAACCAGCCCCCAATAGCACGGTAGATAGCAGGGCGACGACAAACCGCTGCAATGCCTGCAGCCAGGTAATGGGGCCGCCCTCACGTGTCTCAATCCTGATACGCCAGGTCTTCATGCCAAGCGTCTGGCCGCCATGTGTCCAGAACCAGCCAAAAAAGACAAAACTTACCGAATAAATATAGGCAATGTACAGTGGATACCAGGTATCTCCGATAGTAATCCTGAATGGGATGATCACAGGCAGTGAGGCAAAAAAAAGCACCGCAAACAGCAGAAAGAAATCGTAGGTGATGGCCGCCAGCCGACGCCACAGGCTGACGTGAACCGACGCATTCTTTACTTTATCGATCACAGGGGTTGAATGAGAGTCTTTGTTCATTCCGGTTGCAGTGTTGCGAGGTAGTGCACTATAGTCAATGGATGATGATGTTCAAATGGTGTGCAGAATAAAGATGCTCAGTGAGTTCTTGTCATGCAATCAGATTTGCCGTCAGACAATTCTGCTCCTGTGCCTTATTCTCGCCTCATTATGTATCAATTCAAGTGCGCAGCAAGGTAAAATAATTGGATGAACAAACCAAAGACATTCTCGTATAAATATGATAAAATTTTGATCCATGAATTCAATTTGTAACTCCCCACGTCATCCCGAAGCGAAGCGAGG
>JBGTHR010000156.1:0-4070 GCA_041746095.1 Gammaproteobacteria bacterium
ATAATCATCATGAAAAATCCAGCCATCAGCACCGAGAGCATGATTCGCGGCTTTGAGACACCGGCCGCACGTATTGCCACCAGCTCTCCATGGGTAGCCAGATTACCGAGACTGAGCAGACTCCCAACCAGCGCCGCCGTGGGGAAAAATTCGTACAGCCGTTGCGGGGTCGTGAGCAGTGTATACAACACAGCCTGCAAGAGTGTGTAGCCGTTTTTGCCTACGTCTTCGGTTTCATTGATGAAGTCAATCAATGCATCCACCGAGACCAGCGCCAGCAGGGCCAGCAGAGTGCCGGCGATGACTGCCCGGCCTATATACCAATCCAGCTGATTCATGACCGGGATTGCAGAAAAGACACTCTGCGAGAAAAAGTCCAATGAATCCCGTTTTGCCTGACAGTCAGGGCACACGCCAGCAGGAACAACAGTATATGCACCCACCACAGACCTGGAATCGCCGACAATTCACCCCGCTCTATCCATTTGACAGAGGCAATCAGCAGGTTGGCATAAATCATATAGATGAAAATAGCCAATACCAGCCTTGAGTACTTGCCCTGGCGGGGTGTCGTGGCGCTCAAGGGCAACGCAAGCAGGGCTAGCAGCAGCGCCGACAGCGGCACAGAGAGACGCCATTGCAGTTCGGCCTTATCTGCCGGTCTATTTGAATTGAACAAAGCGCTCATTGAGAGGAGTTCCGGATCATTGTCAGGTCTTGCGAGATCAATATCGGGGATGCGCAAGGCATGCGACTTGAATGAAAGCAGTTTGTATTCACCGCTTCCCGGAGCTCCCTCATAGCGATATCCATCACGCAGGATAATCCTGCGCACACCGCTTTCCGTATCGATCGTCTGGGTGGCCTGCTCGGCCGTTTCAAGTGTGATGATGTCCTTGTCTTTGCTGTATACAAACACATTCCTTAGCACGCCGGAGCGCGTATCCGCGCCTTGCACCAGGATCACCAGTTTGCCATCCTGCAGCTCGACAAACTGACCGGGCGACAGACCGCTGATATTCAACGATTGTCTGGCGTTGAGTTCGATCTGTTCAGCCAGACCAACCGACCAGGGTGAAACGAACATCACCAGAAGCAGCAGCAGCAATGCCAACGGAACGGTGAGCATCAGAACAGGCCGGTATATGCGTACAAAACCCGCGCCGCATGACTTGAGGGCGTACATTTCGCTATCACGGTAAAGCCTGCCCAGCGACAGCATGATGGCCAGCAAAAGCCCAAAGGGCAGTAACAATATAACGGTCTTCAGCGCACCCAGCGCCAGCAGTGGCAATAGCGTATCGGCAGCGAGCTTGCCTTCAGTAATTTTGCCCAGCAGACTGACAAAGAGTCGGCCCACGATTACCAGCAGCAGAACGCTGCCTACTCCAGCCAGCGTCAGCATTATTTCCCTGATCAGATATCGATCCAGCACTGAAATCACGGTTTTTTGATACTCTGCGCGTGTAACGGTTGGGCTTTTCTCATAGAATGCCGTAGAACGAGTCTAAAGTGTTGACCAGCAGTCTATAGACAAACCACGCGTGAAATTTCAGTGATGCGCTGATGCTGAGCGATAGAGTTTGAACGAATTTGCGCATCCCATGAGCTATTGGTTGCTCCTGAAGTAGTGGGACGAACCACCATTTTACAAGTGCGCAAGCAATTGTAAAATGGAGGAAAAAAGAAATGGCATTTTCTCTTTATCGTGCCCGGAAAGATATTGAATGGACTCATTCAGAGCTTTATTGAATAGCATATAGAATCCTGATGAACACAACTGCATTTTAAATACTTAGGACATACCCATGGAATACAAGATTCGCAGCGGCATTGTAGAAAAGCAGCGCACCGCCTGCCTGGCAACCGGCATCTTTCACAAACGGAGTCTGTCGGACAGCGCCAAACGTCTCGACACACTCTCGAATGGCGCCATCACCACAATATTGCGCCAGGGGGACATGGACCCAGGTGTTATGTCAAATGGCAGCGAACCTGCCTGTCTTATGCTTTATAATCTGCCAAACCTGCTGTGCGAACGGGTGCTCCTGGTTGACTGCGGAAATGCCGATCAATTTGATCAGAAGGCCTATCGCAAGGCCATTCGAGTTGTCGCCCGGACCTTGGCCAAGGCCAATATTGACGATGCCCTCATCTGTCTGAATGAACTCACAGTTGCTGATCATACTCCAGACTGGAAGATTCAGCAGGCCATCATGGGCATTGAAGAGATCGCATATCAATACACAAGAACCAAGGCATCAACCAGGGCCACTGCCCTCAAAAAAGTTTCATTTCTGGTCGGCAGCCGTAGCGACATACCGGCCGCCAAGACCAGTGCGAGTCAGGCAATCGCCATTTCAGAGGGCATTGCGCTGGCTAGAGAGCTGGGCAATCTGCCAGCTAATATCTGCACACCAGGCTATCTGGCGGATCAGGCTAAAGAAATCAAAAAGGGTCACCGTAAGGCCAAACTGAAAGTCCTCGAAGAACAGGACATGCTGTCACTTGGTATGGGCGCACTGTTGTCGGTATCCAAAGGCAGTGAACTGCCCGCCAAACTGATCATTCTTAAATACAACGGCGGCGGCAAGGATGATCGCCCGATCGCGCTGGTTGGCAAGGGTATTACGTTTGATACCGGTGGCATCTCGCTGAAGCCGGGCGCGCAGATGGACGAGATGAAGTTTGATATGTGCGGGGCCGCGAGTGTCATGGGGACCTTTCATGCCTGTGTAGCGATGGATCTGCCGATTAATCTGGTATGTATTGTCGCCAGTGCGGAAAACATGCCCGGCGGCCGCGCCAGTAAACCCGGTGATGTGGTAACCACCATGTCGGGGCAGACCGTTGAGATACTCAATACGGATGCAGAGGGCCGTCTGGTGCTCTGCGATGCACTCAGCTATTGCGAGCGCTTCGATCCCGAAGTAGTGATCGATGTCGCCACACTGACCGGCGCCTGTATCACTGCGCTGGGCCATGTAACCAGTGGTCTGTTCAGCAACCATCAGCCGCTGGCGGAAGACCTTATGAAGGCCGGCGCCGATAGCGGCGACCGCGCCTGGCAGTTGCCTCTATGGGATGATTATCAACGGCTGTTGAACAGCAATTTCGCCGATATCGCTAATATCGGGGATAAATCCGCGGGCGCCATTACAGCGGCCTGTTTCCTTTCGCGATTCACCAAAAAATATCATTGGGCGCACCTGGATATCGCCGGAACCGCCTGGTTAAGTGGTGCGGAAAAAGGTGCGACTGGCCGTCCAGTACCCTTGTTGATTCAGTACATCATGAATAAAGTCATTACTTAAATGACTCTTAGCATCAGTAGCCGTGACCAAAGTTGATTTTTATATTCTGTCCGATTCCGCGCCTGATAAGCGGCTCAGGACGGCTTGCAGGGTTGCTGAGAAGGCGTATACACAGGGTCTGGCCACTCATATTCACACCGACTCGGAAGACGACTCGCGAAAAATTGATGAGCTGCTGTGGACATTCCACGATCGCAGTTTTATACCTCACACATTGGGCATCACTCAAGCGGATCAACGTGAAGTCACCATCGCACATGGGGAGATTCCGCAGCGCTGTGATGTCCTGATTAATCTGGCGGCCGGAGTGCCGGCATTCTTCAGCCGCTTCGAACGTGTTGCGGAAATAATTGACCAGGACGCGGCAACGCGTGACACTGGCCGGGAACGTTATCGCTTTTACCGCGACCGTGGTTATTCACTGACGCATCATTCGTTATAAACCTGCAAATATGTCAGATTCTCAACAAAACAAGGGTATACCAATTCTGGATCAGCTCGTAGAGCAAAATACACCTTCTGCTGAGGATCTCATTCCTAAACTTGAAGGGGAATCCGGCGAGACATCAGGCAACGTCAAAAGCGCCTTTGAGGCGACGGTGGAGACAATTGTCCACGAAGTATTAAGCCGACATCTGGCCAAGGCACGTGAAGAGATCACACATGAGATTCTGACCGAAGTGCGCGCCAGACTGCAAAGGAAAAAGCCCAAGTAGTTTTTATTGAATATCCTCAATTTCCACCGAACGGTTGCAT
>JBGTHR010000157.1:0-3227 GCA_041746095.1 Gammaproteobacteria bacterium
CGCGACGGATGCGGGATTCAGCGAAGGCCACATCTTCCGCAATATTGGGATCCAGATGATGGCACACCATCAACATGTCAAGGTGCTCATCTATAGTGTTGACGGTATACGGCCGCGTCGGGTTGGTGCTGGAAGGCAGCACATTACTCTCACCACAGGCTTTAATAATATCTGGTGCATGTCCACCGCCCGCGCCCTCGGTATGATAGGTATGAATGGTGCGACCCTTGAAGGCAGCGAGTGTGTCTTCGACAAATCCGGATTCGTTCAGGGTGTCGGTATGAATCGCCACCTGCACATCATACTTGTCGGCAACGCTCAGGCAGTTATCAATGGAAGCGGGCGTCGTGCCCCAGTCCTCATGCAGCTTGAGCCCCATCGCACCGGCCTCAATCTGCTCATCCAGCGCCTGCGGCAGACTGGCATTACCCTTGCCCAGAAAGCCCAGATTCATGGGCAAGTCATCCGCCGCCTGCAGCATGCGGTGAATATTCCACGGCCCTGGTGTACAGGTGGTGGCGTTGGTGCCGGTTGCCGGACCCGTGCCGCCGCCCAGCATAGTGGTGATACCGGACATCAGCGCATCATCGATCTGTTGCGGACAGATGAAATGAATATGCGCATCAATGCCACCGGCGGTGACAATCTGTCCTTCTGCAGCGATGGCTTCAGTACCAGGGCCAATAATGATATTTACATTCGGTTGGATGTCAGGATTGCCCGCCTTGCCTATGCCGCTGATGCGGCCGTTTTTAATGCCGATATCGGCCTTGACGATGCCCCAGTGATCGAGAATAAGGGCATTGGTAATGACGGTATCCACCACCTCAGCCGAGACACGCTGGCTTTGCCCCATGCCATCGCGGATGACCTTGCCGCCGCCAAACTTGACCTCTTCACCATACGTGGTGCGATCCTCTTCCACCTGAATGATCAGTTCGGTATCCGCCAGACGCACGCGATCGCCAGTGGTGGGGCCGTACATTTCGGCATAGGCCCGGCGACTGATGCGACTCATAAACTTTTATCCAGTGCGCCCATGACATCACCACGAAAACCATATACCTTTCGCTCACCTGCATAGGCCACCAGAGTCACTTCGCGCTCCTGGCCCGGTTCAAATCGCACTGCCGTACCTGCGGGAATATTCAAGCGTCGACCGCGCGCGATTGTACGATCAAACGCGAGCGCCAAATTGGTCTCGGCGAAATGATAATGTGAGCCGACCTGAATCGGACGGTCACCGGTATTGGCGACTTTAAGCGTGATGGAATCACGGCCAACATTCAGCTCGATTTCGCCCTCAGCAGGAAATAATTCTCCCGGTATCATCGCTTTCCCCTGGGTTCGGTATTCATATGATCGGATTGTGTACGGTGACCAGCTTCGTGCCGTCAGGAAAGGTCGCTTCAACCTGCACATCGTGAATCATCTCCGCGACACCCTCCATGACATCGTCCACACTCAACAGGGTGCGGCCATAGTCCATGAGTTCAGCCACAGTCCTGCCATCACGCGCACCTTCCAGGAGTGCTGCCGAGATATAGGCGATCGCCTCGGGATAATTCAGCTTGACGCCTCGCTGCTTGCGGCGCTCGGCGAGCAGACCTGCGGTAAAGAGCAGCAGCTTGTCTTTCTCTCGCGGTGTCAGTTCCATACGGCTTCCTTATGTGTTCCAGATGCGCGGCGCACATGCCGGTATCCCCAGCACGCCAGGACGTATGATACCCCACAGTCTTATGAAATATTGCCGGGCCGATTCGGCGGAATTCCCCGAATAACGGCAGACCAGGATTTTGTCGATCAATGTGGTACTCGTGAGTCCCGCATCGGAAGTGATGGTTCTCAAACCGTCAAGTATTTCCCGGTTGCCATGAGTTGCCACCAGAGTGGCCGTTACTGTATTGCCGTTCAATCCCCAGGGTTTATTCAACATGGGAGAACCTGCCTTGATGTGCGAACGTTCTATGAACAGCGGTTTGTCTCCATTCCATAATTCAAAGGCCTGTCGGCAATCACCATGTTCAAAGAGAAAATTACCGGCCGGTCGGCCCAGGCACAATATCTCCCAGCCGATGAATCGTGACTGCTCGCCAAGATCTATGCGCGTAGTCATTTTTGCACGTGCGCCATCAAACAGTATTGTCTCCTGAGGCAACCATTCCAGTGACGCATTATTCTCAAGTCGTAGAACCTGTGTCAGTGTTGCTGGTTGCGACTGAGAACGGTAAAACTTGCCCGCCGCCGGAGTGGTAATCACTGCATGCGCATCGGTTTCACAATCTACTTTGATAGACAGCTCATCGCCACCGGCGATACCGCCAGGTGGATGCAGGATATAGACATGGCAGGTGTCTGGACCTTCAGGATAAAACGGGCGTTGCACCTGCAACGGGCCGACATGTCGACGCGTGCTGAGCACGCTTTTATCATTGCGGCGGCTGAAGCCGAGTTCCAGCTCCGCCTGCCAGTTAGATAGACTTATAACCTGGGTCGTAGCATTCGTGGCTTGTGTTGCTGCGGCGATCATTATGCCGAATCAAACGGTAAGATATTCCTGTATCAATTGCTCATTCAGATTCGCCATTTCACCCGTAGCGACCTGCCTGCCCTTCTCCATAATGCAGAAATGATCCGCAACGCGTCTGGCAAACGGCAGTTTCTGTTCCACCAGCAATACGGTAAGCCCCATCTCCTGGTTCAGGCGCATAATGATATCTCCGATCTCTCGCACGACATTGGGTTGTATGCCCTCGGTCGGTTCATCCAGAATCAGCATGCGTGGATCAAGCGCAAGCGCACGGCCGAAGGCAAGCTGTTGTTGCTGGCCACCGGAAAGATCGCCGCCACGACGGCCCAGCATTTGCTTGAGTACTGGAAACAGTTTGAATATACGTTCAGGGATATCCCGTTGTTTGTCCTGGCGCGCAGCCAGACCGACGCGCAGGTTTTCCTCTACCGTGAGCTGGGAAAATATCTCGCGACCTTGCGGTACATAGCCGATACCGATACGCGCACGCTGCTCAGCGGGTAGTCTGGTCAGATCAATATTGTCAAAACGGATTTCTCCAGAACGCACCGTCTCCAGCCCCATGATACTCCTGAGCAGAGTTGTTTTGCCCACTCCATTACGCCCCATGAGGCAGGTGCAGGAGCCTTCTTTCACCTCAAGGTTCATTTGCCACAGCGTGTGGCTCCCACCATAATATTGATCGAGATCCTGGATG
>JBGTHR010000158.1:0-8788 GCA_041746095.1 Gammaproteobacteria bacterium
GATCAATCGCTTTAAGAATGAATTTCCCATTCTTAACTAAGAATCACAGTATCAAACTAGTGGAATTATACGTTATCCAGCCTCGAAATATGAGTCTGCTCAGGTATGTGTGGCCGATTAGGCTACTTAAAGTGAGGGCAGTCAGAGGTTTTAAGTGTTGTATGGAGTATTAATACAATATACTTCGCATTTTGTGTCCGGCACGGTGAGAGTCCTCAATACAATCAGTATATTTACAGACAAAAAAATATGCATGACAGACTAACATCTCTTAGATGTCAAATCGATGAACTCGACGAGAAGATTCTCGTGCTGATCAGTGAGCGGGCGCGTTGTGCGCAGCTGGTGGCCAGCGTCAAGCGGCAACAGGACGTTGGCGCTGAGTTCTATCGACCGGAACGCGAAGCAGAGGTACTGCACCGAATTCTGAAGTCAAATCAAGGTCCACTGGATGATGAGGAGATGGCGCGATTATTTCGCGAGATCATGTCCGCCTGTCTGGCGCTGGAGCAGCCCTTGAATATTGCTTTTCTGGGACCGGAAGGGACGTTCACTCAGGAGGCCGCGCTTAAACATTTTGGCCACTCAGTGACCACTACACCACTGCGCGCTATTGATGAGGTATTTAGAGAAGTAGAATCCGGAGCTGCTCACTATGGTGTAGTTCCCATAGAAAATTCTACCGAAGGAGTGGTTAATCATACGCTGGATATGTTCATGGCTTCACCGCTTATAATCAATGGCGAAGTGGAATTGCGCATCCATCACCATCTGTTGTGCTCGCACGATGATATACTCCGGATCGTTCGTGTGTGCTCGCATCAGCAATCGTTAGCCCAGTGCCGCGAATGGCTGGATACAAATTTACCTGGTATTGAGACGGTCACCGTCAGCAGTAATGCAGAGGCGTGCAGGCGCGTAGTGTCTGATCCAGAGATGGCTGCGATTGCGGGTGACTTGGCGGCTGAAAAGTATAGTCTGAAGATTCTGCATGCCAATATCGAAGATCATCCTAATAATACCACTCGGTTTTTGATTATTGGGCGACGTTCTGTCCCACCCAGTGGAAATGACAAGACAACTCTGTTGGTTTCAGCGCGCAATAAGCCTGGTTCGCTATTCCGTCTACTGGCGCCACTGGCAAGAAATAATGTCAGTATGACGCGTATCGAGTCCCGTCCTTCGCATTGCGTCAACTGGGAGTATGTTTTTTTCCTGGATATTGAAGGCCATAAGGACAGCGAAAATCTGACTGAGGCATTAAATGAGCTGCAACTGGAGGCTGATCTGTTTAATATACTCGGCTCGTATCCCAGAGCTGTGCTTTAGAGATCTTTCACCAGGAATTGCTACATTCATCGGACATTTCCAGATTCCCTCAAATATTTTCGGTTTTGAAACAAAACTTTACAGATCTGGCGGCGCCTGGTGTGCGCCATATTCAACCCTATGAGCCTGGCAAGCCTATGGAGGATCTGGAGCGTGAACTGGGATTGCGTGACATCCTTAAGCTGGCTTCAAACGAAAATCCGCTTGGGCCAAGCCCTCACGCGATAAAGGCGATCCTTGATGCCGCGCCCAATGTATCTATTTATCCAGATGGCCATGCCTATTTACTAAGACGCGCTCTCGCGGAATTCCATGATATTGCGGATGAGAGCATTACACTGGGTAATGGCTCTAACGATGTGCTGGATCTGATTGCGCGAGTATTCCTGACCCCGGAATATTCAGCGCTGATATCGGACCATGCGTTTGCCATGTATCGTATCTCGACTCTCGCAGCAGGTGCTCACCTGCAGATAGCTCCCGCCCGCCCGATGACTGACGCAATGCCTTACGGCCATGATCTCGCCGCCATGAAGGGGCTTGTTACCAGCAGAACGCGGGTCATCTTTATCGCGAATCCAAACAATCCGACCGGTACCTGGGTTGGCTCAGAGGAGTTGGAGGCGTTTATACAATCTGTGCCTGACGATGTCATCGTCGTGCTCGATGAGGCCTACGCAGAGTATGCAGATCAAGATGACTATCCCGATGCTATCCGCTGGATACAACGCTATCCTAATCTTGTTGTTACTCGTACCTTCTCCAAGATCCATGCCTTGGCCGGACTGCGTGTTGGCTACGCGATATCCCGGCCTGAGATTGCTGGATTACTTAATCGTGTCAGGCATCCGTTTAATGTCAATAGCCTTGCGCAGGCTGCGGCTATTGCGGCATTAGAAGACGAGGCGCATGTAAAAAATAGTCAAAAAATAAATAAGATTGGTCTAGAGCAACTAAGGCAAGCGTGCGAGCACCGCGCACTGAGTTATCTGCCCTCTGTCGCGAATTTTCTGTGTATTGATATCAATCGGCCAGCGTTGCCCGTGTACAAGGCACTACTGCATGAGGGTGTAATCGTAAGGCCGGTGGCGAATTATGGCCTGGGAAATTTTCTTCGCGTAACCATCGGCAGAGAAAAACAGAATCAGTGTTTTCTGCTCGCACTCGACAAGGTGCTGGCGTTGTGATTGGCCGATTGTGCGTTATTGGCGTCGGACTGATGGGTGGTTCTCTGGCGCTGGCGTTACGTCGTGCGGCATACGTCGAGGAGATCGTTGGTTGTTCGAGAGATTCCTCGCATCTGGATCAGGCGCTTAGTAAAGGTATTATAGATCGCGCAGAAATTGAAATCGCAGCCGCTGTCAAGGGCGCGGATGTCATAGTCTTGGCAGTGCCTCTCGGTGCGGTGAGAGAGGTGCTTGAACACTTGAAGGATCACGTGGCCGAGAGTGCTGTCATTACCGATGTTGGCAGTGCTAAGGCAAGTGTGATTGATGATCTGCTTGCCGTATATGGCGAAATTCCTGAAAACGTTGTTCCAGGTCACCCAATAGCCGGAAATGAAAAATGTGGTGTTGCGGCAGCAATTCCGGATTTATTCCATCAACGGCGCGTGATTATTACTCCACTTAAGCATACCTCCACTCATGCGGTCGAGGTGGTAAGCAGAATGTGGTCAGCCGCGGGCGCGATGGTCGAGACCATGGATGTCGAACATCACGATAAAGTGTTGGCCGCGACCAGCCACCTGCCACATATGCTGGCCTTTAGCCTGGTCGACACTCTGGCCAGGCTGGAGGATGAAGACGAGATCTTTCGTTATGCGGCAGGCGGTTTTCGTGATTTTACCCGCATTGCCTCAAGTGACCCTGTTATGTGGAGGGATATCTGTATCGCCAACCGTGCTGCGCTGCTGGAAATGCTTGAGCGTTTTATGTCGGATCTCGCTGTGCTAACGCAGGCTGTGGCTGACTCGGATAAGCAGTTGCTGCTGGATATCTTTCGTCGCGCCAAGGCATCACGCGATGAATTCTGTCACTAAGATTCGTCTGGTTTAAGGTCGAATACAGGCGGACAGTAATATGCTGCATTTTCATGTTAGCCCGGGTGGGGCTCTTCAAGGCAGTATTCAAGTTCCCGGCGACAAGTCGATTTCTCACCGTGCAGTAATGCTTGGCGCAATCGCGGAGGGGACTACTCGAATTACAGGATTTTTACAGGGAGAAGATTGCCTGCGCACCTTGCAGGCATTGCGATCAATGGGCGTCACGATTGATACATCTTCTTCCCATGAATTGCTGGTGCATGGTGCGGGGTTGTATGGACTTTCCAAACCTGAGGGTCCGCTCTATCTGGGAAATTCCGGCACATCTATGCGGCTCTTCTCAGGGCTGCTCAGTGGTCAGGTGTTTCCAACTGAGTTAACGGGTGATGCATCTCTATCCCGCCGTCCCATGCGGCGTGTAAGTGAGCCACTCAGTCTTATGCATGCTCGAATCTCCTTGTCTAAAGAAGGCACACCGCCAATTATCATGCAACCCGCTACGAATCTTTGTGGAATTGACTATATTATGCCAGTCGCAAGTGCTCAGGTGAAATCCAGTATTTTGCTGGCGGGTCTGTATGCCGACGGAATAACCTGCATCGAAGAGCCCGCGATTACGCGAGACCATACGGAACGCATGCTTGAGAGTTTCGGAGTGCATGTGGAGCGTAATCGTAACCGGGCATGTGTTCGGGGTGGACAAAAATTACTGGCGACTCACTTGCACATGCCGGCCGATATCTCCTCAGCCGCATTCTTTATGGTGGGGGCAAGCATTGCGGACGGTTCTGAAATTTTGCTGGAACGAGTGGGCATCAATCCCACTCGAATCGGCATCATAACCTTATTGAGGCAAATGGGCGCCGATATCGAATTGCTTAATGAATCCATGGCGGGTGCTGAGCCAATTGCGGACATTCGTGTTCGATCTGCCCGGTTGCATGGAATCGATATCCCGGAGTCACAGGTACCTCTGGCCATTGATGAATTTCCCGCCCTCCTGATCGCGGCGGCCTGCGCCAGCGGTATTACCAGACTGACTGGTGCTGCAGAGTTGCGAGTCAAAGAAAGCGACAGGATCGAGACCATGGCTGCAGGGCTTGCCAGCTGTGGTGTGCGGAATCAGACGACTTCAGATGGAATCACGGTGTATGGTGACGGGATTACCGGCGGTGTTGTTAATAGTAAGGGCGATCATAGAATTGCCATGGCCTTTGCGATGGCCGGTTTGGCATCCAGCGGTAAAATCAAGATTCAGGGCTGTGACAACGTCGATACCTCGTTTCCCTGTTTTGAATCGCTGGCGCAAGAGGCAGGTCTTGGCATCACAGCGCGTCGGTACTCTGAATAAGTGATACCTGTCATCACAATCGATGGTCCAGGTGGGGCTGGCAAGGGTACAATCAGCCAGCGGTTGTCACAACGGCTGGGATATCATTTACTGGATAGTGGCGCCCTGTACAGAATCCTCGCGCTTGCCCTCTTCAAGCAGGGCTTGAGCAGAGATGGCACTGATGCGCTTGCTGCACTGGCTGTCAATCTTGAGGCAAAATTTACTCCTAGGCTGAATGGTGCTGCACAGGTGCTGCTGGCTGGAATGGATGTCAGTAGGCAGATACGCGAGGAATCTGTCGGTGAAGAGGCCTCTAAACTGGCTGCGATTCCTGCGGTGCGAGAGGCATTGCTGGCGCGTCAGCGCGCATTTTGCAGGCCACCAGGTCTGGTGGCGGACGGCCGGGATATGGGCACTGTGGTGTTTCCAGACGCCCAACTTAAGATATTTCTTACCGCAAGCCCGGAAGAACGTGCGAAAAGGCGCTATAAGCAGTTGATAGAACAGGGAATCAGTGCTAGCCTTAACGACCTTTTAAACGAGCTTGTCAGCCGGGATGAACGCGATACACAGCGTTCAGTCTCTCCACTCAGGCCCGCGGATGACGCATTCATGCTGAATTCCACGGATTTGAGTGTTGATGAGGTGTTGCAAAACATCCTCGAACTGGCGAGATGATTATTAACAACTATACTTGAAATCACAGTACTAGTACGGCGGTTTTCAGCCATTAACGAGTCTACTTAACCCATGAGTGAAAGTTTCGCGGAATTATTTGAACAAAGCCTGAATAACATCGAAATGCAGCCCGGCACCATTATTAATGGAACCGTGGTTGATATTCAGAATGATACGGTTATTGTCAGCGCCGGCCTGAAATCTGAAGGCATCATCCCAATAGAAGAATTCCGCAACAACAACGGTGAGGTTACAGTAGCCATTGGCGACATAGTGGAAGTTGCACTTGATGCTGTCGAGGATGGATTTGGTGAAACCCGGCTTTCCCGTGAGAAGGCCATGCGGGCCAGGGCCTGGTCAGTGCTTGAAAAAGCGCATGAGGATCAGGAAACCGTTATTGGCCTGATTTCTGGCAAAGTCAAAGGTGGCTTCACTGTTGATCTCAACGAGGTCCGAGCCTTTTTGCCTGGTTCACTGGTTGATGTCCGCCCGGTTCGTGATACCGCTTACCTGGAAGGCAAGGAGCTGGAATTCAAGGTCATCAAGATTGACCAGAAACGTAATAATGTTGTGGTATCCCGCCGTGCAGTAGTTGAATCCGAGTACAGCGCCGAGCGCGAAACCCTGCTGGAAAGCCTGGAAGAGGGCGCAACAGTAAAAGGTGTCGTCAAGAATCTTACCGACTATGGCGCATTTCTGGATCTCGGTGGCGTAGATGGCTTGCTGCACATCACTGACATGGCCTGGAAGCGTGTAAAACATCCTTCTGAAGTGGTGGCCATCGGTGATGAGATTGATGTCAAAATCCTGAAATACGACCGTGAGAAGACCCGTGTATCGCTTGGCCTTAAACAGCTGGGCGATGACCCGTGGCTGGCTCTGGCGCGTCGCTACCCTGAGCACACGCGTTTGTTTGGCAAAATCACCAATATTGCCGATTACGGTTGCTTCGTTGAGATTGAGGAAGGCGTTGAAGGCCTCGTGCATGTCTCCGAAATGGACTGGACCAATAAGAACGTTAACCCGTCCAAGGCTGTGACACTGGGGCAGGAAGTTGAAGTAATGATTCTGGATATCGACGAGGAAAGACGTCGCATATCACTTGGTATGAAACAGTGCCTGACAAATCCCTGGGATGATTTCGCTGCCCTGCATGACAAGAACAGCCAGGTTAAGGGCACTATAAAATCCATTACTGATTTTGGTATTTTTATAGGTCTGGAAGGCGGGATTGACGGGCTTGTTCATCTGTCCGACCTATCGTGGAACGACACCGGTGAAGAGGCCGTTCGCAATTATAAGAAAGGTGATGAGGTTGAAGCGGTGGTGCTGTCTGTGGATCCTGAGCGCGAGCGTATCTCTCTCGGGATTAAACAGCTGGATAAAGACCCCTTCTCTAATTTTGTTGCTGAACACACCAAGGGCAGTCTGGTTACCGGTACTGTCAGGGAGCTGGATGCCAAGGCTGCGATTATTGATCTGGGCAATGGCGTTGAAGGTGTGCTACGCGCCTCAGAGTTGTCAAGAGACAAGGTCGAGGATGCGCGTGCTGTCCTGAAAGAGGGTGAGGAAGTCGAAGCTAAATTTATGGGTGTTGATAGAAAGGCGCGCACTGTCATTCTTTCTATCAAGGCCAAGGAATACCAGGAAGAGGCGGATGTCATGCAGGATTATAGTAATACCGGCTCTGCGACTATGTCTCTGGGCGATCTGATTAAAGAGCAGATGGACAGCAAAGACGACTGATAGATCAGGAGTTGTCACGGTCAGTGAATGCTAACAAATATCTAAGGCACGCATAATAAATGATCACCAAATCTGAATTAATTGAGAAGCTGGCGCTAAAACAGGGTCATCTTGCCTACAAGGATATTGAACTGTCCGTTAAGAGTCTGCTTGAACAGATGAGTCATACCCTTGCGGCTGGAGACCGGATTGAAATACGCGGGTTTGGTAGTTTTTCATTACATTACCGGCCTGCTCGAGTGGGACGCAATCCCAAAACTGGTGATGCCGTAACATTGACCGGTAAATACGTCCCACATTTCAAGCCAGGCAAGGAGCTTAGGGAGCGTGTAAATCTCTCGTTGCAACATAAGCAGGGGCCTGACTAATCTTTAAAGTAGGGAGCTTGGTACCGGATTAATACTATGCGTAGAGCAATTTATACAATCCTGGTGCTGGTGATACTGGTAACCGGCGCAATGTTTTTGATCCTCAATCCAAATAAGGTAACACTTAATTTGTTGATTGTTCAATTCGATATGTCGCTCGCTGTGGTGGTGATGTTGTCTGTAGTTGTTGGTATCGTTTTGAGCATGCTTTTCTTTTCGCTCAAGCTTATTCGATTCCGTACTCGTAACACCCGTTTGCAAAAAAAAGTGGCGCAAGTGGAGGATGAAATGGCCGGAATTCGTCGGAATATCGTCGAGGCCTCACGCTGATTGTCCACTGGACTTGTAGTTTATGGACACGTCATCTCTCCCATCAATGGCGCAATACTCAGAAAAATCCCTCGATCCTCGCGTTATTGTTGCTTTGGATTATTCCGGGGCTGAGCAAGCCCTGGCGCTAGTTTCCCGACTCAAGCCTGACTTATGTAAGCTTAAGGTCGGATTTGAGCTCTATGTCAGTGCGGGACCTGATCTCGTTCGAACGCTGGTTGATTCAGGATTCCACGTGTTTCTTGACCTTAAATTCCATGATATTCCGAATACTGTAGCGGCCGCCTGCAGTTCGGCAGCTCGCCTTGGCGTATGGATGATGAATGTGCATGCTTCGGGCGGCATGGCCATGATGCAGTCGGCTCGGTCTGCTGTCGAATGTGTAGTGCATACGCCCAGATTGATTGCAGTAACCATGCTGACGTCACTTTGCCAGGATGACGTCGAATCTCTCGGTATAAGCACATCGCTGGAATCTCATGTGATTAGACTTGCCAGAATGGCGCAGTCCGCCGGCTTGGACGGAATCGTATGTTCAGCCCGTGAAGTCAGCCGACTGCGGCAAGAAGTAGGTGATCGCTTTCTCATGGTTACGCCTGGCATCAGAACTCAAGACACGTGTTCTGACGATCAGAAAAGGACGCTCAGCCATACAGATGCCATACGAGCGGGCGCGGATTATCTGGTGATTGGAAGACCTGTCACACAGGCAGAGGATCCGGTTTTGATTCTTGGGCAAATCAATACTGAGTTGTCACAAATGGCAACCACTTAGCTGCACCGATTAGTTGGGTCAAGTATATAGTTCCCTATTTAATACGTTACTGGTAGTACCCCTTCTTGTTGAATGCGTACGGAACCATTTTTGTCGATTTGACCCATAAATGGGAGTGATCTATTTATGAAGTCTGGAGTATCAGGTTTTGGAATCACCAGAATATCTGTTGAATACTTCCATCC